>JAAZZC010000159.1 GCA_014239335.1 Verrucomicrobiales bacterium | reverse complement strand
GCTGGCAGTGTGCCAACGGATCGAAAAAATTAGAAATACTTTTCCAGAAGAGAAGAGGTTTCTTCTAGTAGGGTTTTCAATGGATCCCAAACTGGATAGCGCTGAACTATTAAGAAAATTTGCTTCTAAGCATGGTTTTACATCAGACGAATGGTTGTTTGTTACAGGTGATAGAGATCGTGTCCGAAAGTTCATGAATAAGTTTTTCCGATACCCTGGTCATAAGAAACCAGATAAGTTTCGTGAGACTGATTCGGATTTGTACGCAAGAGAGTTAAGAATTTCCTTAGTACATAAGGATCAGAATGACGATAGAGCTTTCATTCGAGGGGTTTACTGGGAAGGAATTCGCAAGGGTGAAGTCCGGAATGATGAATCTTCTAAGCAGGACATAGAATTTATTCTTCAAAATGAAATGAAACAAAGTAGTAAGAAAAAATGAATAAAGAGACAAAGATTATTTATTCTTTTGTAATATTGGCTCTCTTGCTAGTGGGGGCGTTTATTTTTTTGTGGAGCCTCAAAACGAGTCAGATGAACCGAGTAAAATTGCGTTCTAATGATAATCAGGAGCGTTTTGTTACGAGCGATATCAACACGACTGACGCTGATGGAGTTTCTCGTAATTTTTCTGATCTTAGGGGCAAGGTTTGGTTAATTAGCCATGTCTTTACCCGTTGCCCAGGTCAATGTGCGGGTGTTTGTGCAGTGATTGATGAATTACGTAAGGAGGTAAATGATTCGGAGTTATTACATCTTGTTTCAGTGACACTTGATCCGAGTCATGATGATGCTTCTCAATTAAAAGCATTTTCCCAAAAGCATGGATTAGTGTCTAATGATTGGTGGTTTTTGACTGGGAATCCAGATGAGCTGAACAGCTACATGCTAGACACTTTTTCTCTTTCGGCTCAGGAGAAGAACGAAGAGCAACGCAGCGGACCTGATGATTTATTTGCTCATCGGCCAATGGTCGCTCTGGTTGATCATGAGCTTAAGATTCGTGGATGGTATGACCCATTTGATGAAAGGGGCAATAAGTCTTTGCGCAAAAATTTATTTTCGGTTATTAATGAAATGAAGTCTTCCCCAGGATCCTAAAATTCCCACTATGACCGTACAGGACCTTCCAGTTGTTAATGCCACGCTTAATGCTATTTCTACCTGTTTTATAGTGGGTGGGATTATTTTCATTAAAAGAGGAAAAAAGACAGACGCGCAGATTCGAGACGGTTTCCTTTGTAATAATAGTAAATTTCATGAGGAGAAACTGCTCCACGCAGTTTGCATGATTACAGCATTAATTGTTTCTGCTGCGTTTCTGACCTGTTACTTGATTTACCACTATTCGTACCCAACTACTAAATTCACTCACGAAGGGTGGCCGAAGATTATATATTTCATTATTCTTTTCACCCATATTCCACTTGCTATATTATCCTTGCCTCTGATTATTCTTACAGTGATTCCAGCCATTCGCAGGAAGTTTGAAAAGCATAAGAGATTTGCAAGATGGACGTATCCGGTCTGGCTTTATGTTTCGGTCACGGGTGTCCTTGTTTATCTTATGCTCTATGTGTGGTTTCCAGCTACTGGAACCCAGTGATCTGGATCTTGTAAACCGGGAGGAGATCAATCATAATAACAATTGTTATGCGTCACTACTGTATTCTTATTACACTGTTGTTTTTTCTACCTGTAATGGCTTTTGCCGAAATTAAATTTGGCAATAAAGAAATCGAAATTAAGGCAAACCCATCTGATGAGATAGTCTCTTTTGTGTTTCCATTTAAGAATGTAGGAAAGAAACCAGTATCTGTAATTGATGTGAATCTTACCTGCTCTTGTTTAAGTGCAAAGACTGACAAAAAATCTTATGGGCCTGGAGAGAATGGGTATCTTGAGGCTATTTTTTCAATAGGTAGCTTCACAGGAATCCAGCGTAAATCGATGACTGTCATTAGCCAAGACGAAGGCAAGGAGAAGGTCAGAGATTCTCTTCTAGCTATTCTGACTATACCTGATGTAGTTACCATTGAGCCTGAACTCATTAAATGGAAAGTGGGAGAAGATCCTGTTGCTAAGACTTTTACATTTAAGGTTCCCTATGTGGATCCAATAAAAATAACAAGCGTTAGCTGCACTAGAGAAGGGTTTGATGTTTCTGTAGTGGCAAAGAAAGAGGGGAGAGAATATGAGATTAAAATAAAACCTCAGAAAACATCGAAACCGATGCTTGGAATGATTAAGATTGAGACTGATTCAAAATTGAAGAAACATTCGCGTAAGCTTGCATTTTTTAGTATCGCTAGAAAAAGAAGATAGTGACAACAATTAAGCAGTTAGGGATTATTATACTCCTCTCTATCGGATCTGCCTTTTTGATTTATAATGTGCATCCGAAGAGCCCAGCTCTTTATCTCGTGGCTGGACAGCTACGACCTGATGAAGTGACTCTAAGTAAAGTCCTTGAATGGTCAAAGGGAGATGGAGTTGTATGGATCGATGCTCGGAAGGGAGCAGATTATCAGGAGGGTCACGTCGAAGGCGCATTTTTGTTAAATGAGCAGGAAGATTTTTTCGCGTTACTTGAACCGATATGGTCTAACATTCAGAACTTATCTGATCTTCCGTTCGTTGTTTACTGTGGATCAGACGCCTGTGCTGCCAGTAGAAAGGTGGCCGATAGGCTTCGTGATTCAGTTGGGATCGCCGAAGTTTATATACTGAGCGGAGGCGATGAGGTTCTCCGTAACGCGGGCCTTATCAATTGAGGCTTTTATCCAGTGGAGGTCATGGTTGATGGTTGGCTTTGACCGGATCTCCATGTTTTCTGCTCAATTTCAGTTATTTCAATGAATTGATGCCCGTCTTCAGTTTTAATCCATTTGAGTCTTACGATTGGAAAATACTCTTCGCCCCATTCAAATTCTTTTTCGGAAAATTTGGCTATCTTGGAATCTCTTGGAGCAAATACAAACTCCTCATCGCCATGGATAGGAGGTTGAATTTTGAAGCATATTTTTGAGCCTATCTGAGGGACTCCGGATCCAAAAAAGTGTGCTCTCTCCAGTTTTGTGTAGAAGGTCATTTCTTCAGATTGGTAATTCTGAAGAAACTTGCCTAGTGCATTTTCATTAAATTGGATGAAGGAGGACCAGCTGACCTTCCAGCCTGATTCTGTGTTTTCTAAATAGACTGGGAAAGGTTCCTCTTGTTGTTTAGTGGTTACTTGAAAGATTCTGAAATACGAATCACCACTCGATAAGGCAGAGTTGGATGTGTTTGATAGGATTACTGCTTCTTCTATAGTTATTGGATTCTCCTTATAATATTCAATTATTTGAGGTAGCAGTTTTTCTGAATTCAGTATGTGACGAGTCCGTTCATTCAGGTTAGAAGCTTTAAGGAATTTTTCTAGAGTGAGGTGGGCTGCATCAATTTGTATGATAGGAGTAACGATGCTTTCTTTGTTGATTGGATCAGTGTCAGTCTGATCAACTTTGTCATTATGGGGAGAGGTAACATTTGAAACTATTCCGGGATTAATAGGGGCAACAATGTTAGAAGAAATTGGTTCTCGTTGAATTTCTTGCTCATTTCCTTTCCAGAGCTTGTGGGCAAAGATTGCTGAGAGAATGATTATAGAAATGGATGCTGCAAATATAATCTTGTTTGCTGTTTTATTGTTATTTTTTCGGTATGGTTTTGGGGTGGGATTGAGATCAACTTCTGTGTTTCTATTTTTGCTAAAAATATCATCCAAGCTTTCGCCTGCTGATGAAGTTGTGTGTTTTTTTTGAGGTGAAACTTTTTTCCGTATGATTTCGTTTGGATGATTATTATCCAAAGAAGAGTCGTCTTGAGCTGGTGAAGAGTCTTGATCTGAAAGGGGAGCTGTAATTTTAGTTTTGCAGCAAGGGCACGGGCCTTCGATTCCAGTAAGTTTGGTCGGGACTCTAAGTTTCGCATTGCACTTTGGGCAATGGAAAGTGATTACGCTATCACTAGTTAGTTGCATGACAGATGACAAAAAGCTCCCTTTTTAATATTACTAAATATTTAAATATTATTAAACATTAAGCAATACAAAATATCGTATTTAAACCCTATAATTATAGGAATGTAGAATTATGCTGGAATAGAAATATCAGAGATACGCTGAATAATTAATGCTTTATCCCTAATCCCCAGTGCAAGAGCTTCTCTGAATCATTCCAGATACTGCTCGAAGTACTACCAAGGATAACCACAATGACTTCTTTTTGACCATTCTTTCCTGAGCTTATCAGGCACCGCCCGCTGGCGTTCGTGTAACCTGTCTTGAGTCCATTGCAATATTTAGACCGGTGAAGAAGCTTATTGGTATTATTGAATGTGGTTTTTTTACCATTAGCAAACCGGAAAGGGAGTCTTTTTATCCGAGTTATCGACCTTATGGTTCGGTGGTAGTAAGCGGCTCTAGCTAATATTCCCATGTCTCGGGCAGTGGAATATTGCCCTTCAGCGGTGAGGCCATGAGGATTTTTGAAATTTGAATTACTCATTCCTAATCTTCTGGCTTTAGTGGTCATTGCCAGTGCAAATGCTTCCTGTGAACCAGAATGATTTCTGGCAAGGCAACGAGCCACATCATTTCCGCTGCGGACTAAGAGAGCTGCAATGAGGTCAGATTTCCTATATGTATGCCCAGATTGAATATAGATTTTTGAAGGTTCGACCCATGTATCACTTTTGGAAACGGTAACGCTTTCATTCATGTGCCCTTTCTCCAAAGATAAAAGTGCGGTCATCAGTTTTTGAGTGCTAGCGACTGGCCGTTTCTCGTCGGCCCGTTTTGAGTATAAAGGTTTTCCTGTTTTGGCATCAATCACGATGGCAGCTTTGCCAACGATGCTAGGAGCAGGAGTGCTTGGGCGTATGACTCTGAACGCATTAGCGGCACTACGGCTCGCAGTGAATATTGATTTGCCTGGCGATTTATTTGATTGCGCATTGGCTATTGGAGCTAAGATCAGCGTTAAGATTATTGATAATCGTGGCAAATTTCTGGAGATGTACACGGTCAATATAAAGTCTTTTTGATTTAAAATTTTGGTCATTCCTTATTACCAACCCCTAGGTTTGGATCATGGGTGAACTGAAGTTAGTAATTACTATGTCGTTAAATAGATTGAAGCTGGTAGAGTAAATTAGTAAAGAAAAGTTAAATTTCTCATTTTCCTTATTATTAATAGTTAAAACAAAAAAATGCTTGCAGAAAGTAGAATTTTCAAATACTGTTCTTAAGAACACTGTTCTTATGCTTACTGATAGACAACAGCAATTACTCGAGTTTCTAAGACAATACCATTTGGAGCATGGATTAATGCCATCGACGCGGGAAATTCAAAACCATTTTGGTTTTGCAAGCCAAACAGCGGCCGTTAGTCATTTGCGTGCACTGGAAAAGAAGGGAGCCATTCAGAGGGTGCCGGGTAAGGCAAGGGCCTTGGTGTTTCCTGAACAATTAGAAAGAGATGAGATTGTGGATATTCCTATCTATGGGCACATCGCTGCAGGAATGGCTTCGGAAACGGAACAAGAACAAGAAGGTTGCGTGTCGATTGACGTTACTTCTTTGGGCGTTCCACGTAATGCCAAGACTTTTGCGCTTAAAGTTCGAGGAGATTCAATGATTGATGCTCATATCGTATCTGGTGATTGTGTTATATTAGAGTTGCGTGAGCCCAGAAGAGGAGATGTAGTCGCAGCACTGATTGACGGTGAAACAACTTTAAAGCGATATGTTATCCAGGATGACTTGCCATATTTGCAGGCAGAAAATGAGATGTATCCTGATTTGGTTCCAGTAAGGGAACTTGTTATTCAGGGGGTGATGGTAGCTCTATTACGTCAGGGTGAAAGAAAAGTTGCCTAGTTGTTCCTTGAGCTGAAGGATCAGACATTGATGATTGGTTTCCGCTTTTTTTTTGCTGGAGTTGGCGTGACTAGAATAGCAGAGATGATTCCAGTAATGAAACCAAAGAAGTGGCCGTGCCAAGAGATGCCATTTTTCTGGTAGAGTAATGTCAGTATAAGTGCTCCATAGAAAATGCTGGCAATTAATGCGACTAGGCACCATTTAATGCTTCTAGTAAACCATGCTTGCATTAAGAGGAAACCAAGATAGCTAAAAATGAGCATGCTTGAACCGACGTGAACGGTTCCTTCTTTAGCGAATATCCATATGCCTAGTCCCGAAATGACTGCAGATAAAATGCTGGTAAAAATAAAACGGCCTCGGCCACTTAATAATACAAGGCCTCCAAGTGCTAAGAAAGGTAGAGTATTTCCTATTAGATGTTGATAATTGACGTGCAGGAAAGGTGCTATGAATATTCCTAAGATACCATCGAGATCTCTTGCTTTAATGCCGTAATTTAGTGTGAAGTTCCGCTCAGGGATATTCTGATCTATGGTTGTGACGATCCAGAATATAATTACTATACTGAATAGTAGAAGCGAATTATCAAAGAATGGGCTACGTTTTGCTTTTCCCATGAGCTCACAATGATACGGAAACTGGTGTTCTTAAACATAAAAAATGGTCATAACTAGATTTGCTCCTAGCCCAACGGGACGTTTGCATTTGGGGCATGCCTATTCTGCATTGTTTGCGGAGTCTTTGGCCAATACGGATGGAGGTAAATTTTTCCTTAGAATTGAGGATATTGATAAGAATCGTTGTAGGGAGGAACACATTGAAGGTATCTATGAGGATCTTAAGTGGTTGGGGATTTGTTGGGACCCTGAGGTTTTACTCCAATCGACTCGCTTTGATGAATATAAGAATTCTATAAAAATACTTAGTCAAATGGACGTTCTGTATCCTTGCTTTTGCAGTCGTAAAAAAATTGAGGCTGAGCAATCTAATGTGGGCCTTGCTCCACATGGACCAGGTTCACCAAAGTATTCTGGAAACTGTCGTGGAATTGGTTTTGAAGAAAGAGAAGATCGAATGGTTAAAGGAGAAATTCATTCTTGGAGGCTTGATTGTTCTAAGGCATCTGCGATCACTGGTGAATTGCAGTGGTTTGACCAATTAGCTGGGACAATGAAAGTGGAACCTTCAATTTTGGGCGATGTTATTATTTCAAGGAAGGATATAGCAACAAGTTATCATTTGGCGGTGACATTAGATGACGCGGAGCAGGGAGTTACGTTGATTTCTCGTGGGGAGGATTTAATGGAATCGACTCATGTTCATCGATTGTTACAGTGTCTTCTGGAGCTTCCTGTTCCGCAATGGTGTCATCATAAGATCATTAAAAATTCAGATGGCAAACGTTTTTCTAAGCGTGAAGGCAGCTTGACCTTGAAGGAAATGAGAGATTCTGGGATTAGGGCTGCGGATTTGAGGGGCGAATTAGGCTTTTAATTTTTCCAATCTATTTCATCAATTAATTTTCCTCTTAATGCACCTTTTCTTTGCTAACTTTTGTATAGAAGCTAAAATCACTTTTCAGAAATACTATGACAGAAAATATTAAAATAACCATGAAGACGGACAAGGGAAATTTGTCCATTACAATCTATGCGGCGGACACCCCAATGACTGCAGCCAGTTTTTTGAATCTTGCTTCTCGCGGATATTATGATGGTATTATTTTTCATCGAGTGATACCGAATTTCATGGTTCAAGGGGGTGACCCTACTGGGACCGGTACCGGTGGTCCGGGTTATCAGTTTGATGATGAATGCTTGAGCTCTCTCAGGCATGATAAGCCAGGAATACTTTCTATGGCTAATGCTGGTCCCGGAACTAATGGTAGCCAATTTTTTATTACCCATGCCCCGCAGCCACACTTAGATGGTAAGCATACTGTTTTTGGGCATGTTACCGAGGGTCAGGATGTTGTGAATTCTATAGAAGGAGGAGATTCCATTCTAGGTATTGATGTGCATGATTCGACGGACGCACTATTCGCTCAGGAATCATCAAAAATCGAAGAATGGAATAAGGTCCTTAATTAAATTTACGATGGCTTTAGAGCGTCACATTATCTGTGAACCAGATGAGGTCCCTGAGGGCCAAGGTAAAGCTTTTAAAGTAAATGGCCTGAGTGTGGCTTTGTTTAATGTGGATGGAGAGTTCTATGCTTTAGAAGATAGGTGTAGTCACGCAAATGTTCCTATTTCTAATGGATATGTACACAAGAGGGAGCTTTGTGTCGCTTGTCCATGGCATGGTGCTGAGTTTGATTTAAAAACAGGTAAGGTTATGACTCCTCCAGCATGTGAAAATATTAATGCTTATCCTGTTTATGTTGAGGAAGGAAATGTTGTTCTAGAGGTCGGGGTCGAATAGTGTCTCAGTTTTCCTTACGATGATTTTCCGGCTTTTGGTAAGACATATTTTAATGTCATGCCTTGCACGCCAATACTAAATATAACAACGACATAAGTAGCGGTCAGGAGTAGGTCCCGTTCGGCTCCCTTGGGTATTGAAAGGGCCAGGGCCAATGAAATTCCTCCACGAAGGCCTCCCCAGGTAAGGGCACGAATAATTCATTTAGTGAAGGTTCTTCGTTTCTTCAGTAAAAGGACAGGCAATGAAACTGCGAACATTCTAGTGGCTAGGATAAGAGGTATAGCTATTATTCCGAAAACAAGGAAAAGGAAATTGAATTCAAGAGCCAGAATTTCCAGTCCGATTATTAGGAATAGGAGAGCATTAAGAATTTCATCGATCAGTTCCCAGAACGAGTCTACATGCTCTTCTGTCTTGGATGACATTGCTAGTAATCTTCCATGATTTCCTATCATGAGTCCTGCGACTACCATCGCTAGGGGCCCCGAAGTGTGTAGATGTTGAGCGAGTGAATAGCCGCCAGTCACAAGAGCCAAAGTGATAAGGATTTCTACTTGGTACTGATCAATATTTCTTAGCATCCAGAAAGCGATCAGGCCCAAGCCAAAACCTAATCCGAGGCCTCCGAGCACTTCGAAGAGGAATAGTTTGGCTATTTCTAATCCGTTAGGGTTCATGTCCCCAGTGATAATTCCAAGTATGCTGATAAAAACAACAACTCCTACTCCATCATTGAATAGGGACTCGCCTGTTATTTTTGTTTCAAGTGATTTTGGGGCGCCTGCTTTTTTTAGAATGCCAAGAACAGCGACGGGGTCAGTCGGTGAAATGAGTGCACCAAATAAGAGGCAATATAAATAGGATATCTCAATATTTAAGATTTTGAGTATGAAATAGCTGGTACTGCCAACGACGAAAGTTGAAATGACAACTCCAAAAGTGGCAAGGATCGCAATTATCCATTTCTCCTTCGATAGATCTTGTATTTTTACATGAAGGGCTCCAGCGAAGAGCAGGTAGCTGAGCATGATGCCAAGTAAAGTTTCATCGAGTTCTACATTCGCCACAAAATTTTTAGCGTATTCTGATAGTTCAGGTTTGAACTGTCCGACGATAATTATAACGAAGGAAAAAAGTAGCCCAAGTAACATTAAGCCTATCGTTGTTGGTAGCTTAATGTATCGATAATTAAGGTAACCGAAAATTGCTGCTAGCGATATTAGAACCGCGATAATGTCAAATGGTTGCATATTTTTAATAGGTGAATCATTTTATCTCTAAATGCAGATTCGCTGTGGTCAAGTCTGAGGCTCTTGTGTAAGATTACCTAGGCCTCGAGTTTTTACAATAATAGGCCAGTATTAATTATGTCAGAACGTTACCAGTTTCATGAAAAAATAGGTCAGGGCGGTTTAGGCGAGGTTTATAGAGCCACTGACTTACAATTGAAGAGGGAAGTTGCCATTAAACGTTTAATCCCACTAGATGACGATGAGATTGCTAAATCGTACGGTGGAGCGTCACCTTCAAACCTGCTAGCTGAAGCTACGACATTGTCATCGCTTCAGCATCCAAATATTGTTACCGTTTATGACGTTGGGAGAGATTCGGAAGGTTGTTTTGTTGTGATGGAATTGTTGAGAGGTGAGACATTTGATAAGACTGTTGAGAGAGGAGCACTTAATGAAACGGATTTTAAAAGGTTTGTAGTGCAGACGATGGAAGGGTTAGTTGCAGCTCATCATTCGGGAATTGTTCATAGGGATCTAAAGCCAAGCAATTTAATGGTGAATTGGTTGCCGAGCGGCAAATTCCAAATCAAGATTCTTGATTTTGGATTGGCTAAATTTAGCAATCAACCAACGGTTCAAACTACAGATCATGGCGATGGTATCCTAGGCTCAATTTATTTCATGGCTCCTGAACAGTTTGAAAGGATCAAATTGGATGAGCGGACTGACCTTTATTCTATGGGGGCTATTTATCACTATTGCTTGACTGGTCAGTATCCTTTTAATGGGGTAAATGCGCCTGAAGTAATGGCCGCTCATCTTCAGGGTAAGGTTCGGCCGATAGCAGAAATTAGAACTGAGATTTCTGATTGGGTCGGTGATTGGATAATGTGGCTAATGAATAGAAACCCTAATAATAGGCCGCAATCTTCGAGGCAGGCTTTGGATATGTTTAATAAGCAGTTGCATGCAAATGCAATCCCAGAAGAGAAGAATTCCGCAGCAACAATTCCGCAGAAGAAGTTAGCAGTAGCTTCTCAGATCAATGTGGGTGCGCCTCCTGTGATTACTGGAAATGCTATGACTCAATCATCAATTGATGGAGTTGTTCCGAATGAGGCTTTGCCAGGTGAGGAAAATTTTCAGGGAACCTATGGTCCTGTTGATGAGGGTGAGAGGAAAAAATTCCCTGTCCCGGTGTGGCTTCTCATTACTGTTCCAGTTTTTCTGATTGTCCTTTTGTTTGTGGTCATTGAAAGATCCGGAAAGAAGAAAATTGTGGATCAGAGGAATGAATTAATTTTATCTTTGAATCAATCGGAAGAGCCCGAAGGCAATCAAACGATTGTTAAGGAATTCATTGCATTCATGAAGATGCAGCCTGATACGGAAAAGGGCAGAAATAATTTAAGCGGTGCGGTTACTACCCTGATGAGATTAAGGGGAGGAAATGGGGTTGATCAGGAAATAGTGAGTCAATTGTCCAATCTTTCTAACAATGAGGTCAAAATTAGGTCGGGACTTATAGGGGTCATTATTGATCGTGGCTATACCGAGGGAGTGGCTACATTAATGAAGCAAATCAACGATGAAAATTCTGAGGTCTCCAATGCTGCAATATATGGGGTTGGAGAACTTGGTGATGGAAATAATCTTAGAGCTTTACTCTCAGAGCTCGAAGCGGCTACAGGAAAAAAAGCAGATGCTATTGAAAGCTCTATAGTCAGAATCGCACTTAAGAATTCTGATTTAGAAAATAGAAATAAGGAGATTCTACGTGTCCTAATAGAAGAGGGTCCTATCGATGAACATCGGCAAAGAATATTAAGAATATTAGGCTACCTCGGAGGAAATAACGCATGGGATAATCTTAAGCAAATTTTGAACGGTAATGATCAGGAAGCAAGAAAAGCAGTTCTACAGAGCTTGGGTTCGTGGCCTAACGGAGATCCTTTGGAGACTCTTAGTAATTTAATTAAGAATGATAAAGATAACATCATTAGGGCAATGGCTCTGAGGGCTTATACTCCTTTGCTCTCGGCGCCTTCTTACGTTTCTGACGAAAAGAAAACAAAAAATATAAAAGATCTTTATGAGATAAATTCCAGTCGTAATGACAAACGTAATTTGATTGGAGTTCTTGCTTTGCTTGCCACTGATGAGGCGCAACAGTTTGCGGAAGCTCTCGCTGCTAAAGATGACAATTTAGTCGCTTCATATGGAGCCATTGCATCTAAGCATATATTTGAGAATCTGAGTAAGGTTTCTACCGTAAAAGAAGATTTGAATGTATTAAGATCCAGTAAGGCATTGATCTTTGGGGAAGGTGCATTTGAGTTTGATATAACTGACGGGGCAGTCAAGGGTTGGAGTAATCCTCAATATTATCTTGTATGGCCCGTTAACTTTACAGAATCAGGTTCTTATGATATTTCGGTTAATGCGGCAATTCCTCCTGGAGGAGGTGGTGAATTTGAAGTTGTCCTAGCTGGGGGAAGAGGAATTGCAAGAACTGCAAAGAATAATCAGTACACTGACATTCCAGTAGGGACTTTTGAAATTAAAGATCCAGGAACTTATAGAGTTATAATCTCAGGAATCACTATTAATCAAAAATCAGGACAATTAATGAATCTTCGGTCAGTTACTTTAAAAAGTAAGTAATTATTAATTAGCGCTCCTGTTCCCATGCTTTCACTTTTCTATTCTCGAACTCAACGACAGCGGATGTGTAAGGAATGTATTCGACACTGGTTGAATTATAGAATGGACCGTAATAGTCATGGTG
>JAAZZC010000056.1 GCA_014239335.1 Verrucomicrobiales bacterium | reverse complement strand
TTAAGATCCAACTATGGACTTGAGGACCTTTGGTCTGATGCTGCTCTTGTTAGCTTCGAGCATGATTTGAATAATTAGTTTTGAATGAATGTTGAGGTCATAAATACCGGGTCTGAGCTTTTAATTGGTCAGGTTATTAACACTAACGTAGGCCTTTTAGGGCAGGAGCTATTATCCCTTGGTCTGACTATTCATCGTCAGACAACTGTTCCTGATGGGGAGGGAATAAAGGATGTCATTGGTGAGTCAATTAGGAGGTCTGACATTATACTAATTACCGGTGGATTGGGTCCTACTGAAGATGATCTCACACGAGAAATGGTTTCAGATTATCTTGGCACTAAACTCATTGAGGATCAGGATTTAGTTAAGGGTATTAGGAATCGAATAGAATCAAATGGGGCCGCTATGCGAGATATCAACCGTAAACAGGCTATGGTTCCAGATGGAGCTATCGTGTTAAAAAACGATAATGGAACCGCGCCTGGTCTATATATAAAACCAAGTGATAAGACTGAGAGGACTCACATATATCTTTTGCCTGGTCCGCCACGAGAGTTAATGCCCATTTTTCGAGAACAAGTAGTGCCATCGATAAAGAATGCATTGCTGGAACGAGAGATAGAGATCCCTTCATGCGTGAACATTTTTTTTTCAGGGCTTGGAGAATCTGAGCTAGCTTCACGTATCGATGAGGTCATCTTTGATAAGAAAGGTTCATTTGATCTTGGGTATTGCATTAAGCCTGGTGGGGTTGTGGTTCGCTGCATAGGTGATCCAGAGATAGTTAGTAGCGTGTCTGAAAAAATACGAAAGGAATTTCCTGAGAACTACATATCGAATGACCATGAATCATTGCCTGCGGTTGTTGTCGAGGAGTTGATGAAAAGAAACGAAAGCGTTTCCATTGCTGAGTCATGTACTGGTGGTGCTATTGCTAACTTGATTACCGATATATCTGGGTCTTCAAATGTATTTAGCGTTGGTTTTGTTACCTATGCAAACAGTGCAAAGAACGAAATTCTTGGCGTTGATAATAATGATCTTAATGAATTCGGCGCTGTTAGTGAGCCAGTTGTTAGGGCCATGGCCGAAGGGTGCCTAGAAAGGTCTGGCGCTGATTATGCGGTAGCAGTCAGTGGTATTGCAGGTCCAACTGGTGGTACAAAAGAGAAGCCAGTAGGTACTGCTTTCATTGCAATTGCTAGTCACAGGAAGCCAACGTTTGTGGGGGTGTATTGTTTCAGAGTCGAGCGGTTAATTTTCAAGGAAAAGGTTTCAATGACAGCGATTAATCTTCTTCGGAAAAGGATTATAGGTCTTTTGTAGAACAAATTCATAAGAGTCAGCGATAAACCTTTTTTGACCATGACTAAAATTACGATTACTTTCTTCTATAGTTAATGAAGTGGATCCGTAATTTGGAAAATCGAGTGCCTCTTAGATGTCCTGGATTTTTGTATCTTATCTTGGCGCAAATTTTGATCTTGGGGCATAGCCTTGAGGCCGATGTTAAGTTGCCCGAGGGTCTTGGTCCCGTGTCAACGCCGATCACCGTTAATGTTAATAGGGGAGAAGAATTGGTTATCAAGCTAAAGGCATCAATGAAAGGTAGCGGAGGTGTGTTCGATTTTTCGATCTTTGAAAAACCAAAGAATGGTCAGCTGGTTGTTGAGTCATTCACTGGTGCTTTTGCCTTGGTTAGGTATACGTCAGACCCTCTTTCATCATCAGGTATAGAACAGTTTAAGTATCGAGCTAGAATTCGCAATGGTAAATATTCTGCACCTGCTACTGTTAGGATCAATATTCTTGATGATCCTTTAAGACTAAAAATACCTAAGGTCCTTAACTTTGGTGAAGTCGCAGTGAATCAGAGTCGTGTGATTGATTTTCAGGTTTCAAATGCGTCTAAATATGGATTTAAGGGATCTTTGGTTTTGCCCAATGAGTTTACTTTGGAGGGCAATCAGGCTAATGTGAATCTTGGCCCTGAGGAAAGCGCTTCATTTAAAATTAAATTTACACCTCAGGAAGTAGTTGGATCTTTTCAGAGGAATTTAATTCTTAATGGAGACGGGGTTTCATTGTCTTTGCCTTTGCGTGGGATTTCTATTTCCCCATTTAAAATTAAAGAAAAAAAGATTATCTTGAAATATTCCGAAGGTAATTTTTCACGTTCCGCTGAACTTTCTATTGAAAACGTTACAGATTCTGAAACCAACATTGAGGTAGTAGATGCAAACGGTTATTTTGTTGCGAACCCCAAAAAGATGATTGTTGGGCCTAGGGAGTTCAAGACCATTATTATTGAGGCGCCTGGTAAGAATCCTTCGAGTAGCAAAGGATTCGTTCAATTGGTTTCAGATGTTGACTCTCAAAGAATAGAAGTGGTGTCGCCTGCATTGCCTCCACGAGTAGTTTTAAATAGTGGTGACAGGACTATCAAAATAAACTCGATTGAGGGAGTTCCCTTAAGATTCAAATTCGGCATCGAAAATGTAGGAGGCGGATCAGTTTCTGTGGCTATGACTGTTCCTGAAGGTTATCGGAGGCTTAATGGTGACGGGATCATAAGTCTAGGTCCTAGATCAGAACGTCTGATTCAATTAGAATATGACTCTAAAAAAGCAGGAGACATTTATGATTATTTCGGTGTGAGTTGGAACGATAACGTTAAAAGAATTATCGTTAAAGGTAATGTTTCTGACGATCCCAAACATGAAATAAAGAACAAATCCCGCGTCACTCGTCCATCAAGGGCTAAGAAAGATAGAATAAGCGGTAATGTTTACGATCATCCTCTTTTGAAAAACATTGAGAAAGAAAGAACAATTGATAATTCGTTGCCTCAAATAAAAGAGGTCAAACTAATAGAAAGAGGTAAGAGGTCATTGGTCTTAGGATGGTCTAATCCGGCGCTTGATGAGCAACCTTCTGATCCCTCAGCTTTAGGTTATGTGATTGAAACTAGAATTCACCGTTATGATGATGAAATGAAATCTATGATATTTGAATGGAGGGAACTTAGCCCTGACTATGCTACAATTCAAAAAAACGACTCAAGTGTTGAAGCTAAAATTAATGGTCTGAGTCCGGATGGAAAATTCACTTTCAGGATTTTCTGTGAAAGTAGTGATGGGTTGGTTTCGGCAGGGTCAGCCCCGTTTCAATTTCAAACTAAATCTAGTTTTAAGTTCACTAAAGCTAATTGGATTTATTTAATGGCAGGGGGAGGCGTGTTGCTTTGTCTTGGCTGTATGTTAATTCAAAGAAAAATGAATTTTCATGCATAATTTGTTCAATTTTTGCGTAGACGTTTTCTGGTTTCTCTTTCTCGGAATGTGAAGCTTATTGGGATTCCGGTGTAAGAACAATTTTCTCTAATTTTATTCTCTAGATATCTTTCATAAGATCCAGGGAGAAGCGACTTTTTGTTGCAGAACAGTATAAAATTTGCACCATTTATTGCTTTTTCTCGGTCCCTCTCTCTAGTCATTGTGGCGTACAGGAGCTTGAATCTCTTGCCTCCCTTTCCAGCGGGCGGAGGATGAGCTGCAAGAGAAGCCTGTAATAAACGGTTAAGAGCTCCAGTGTTGAGGCCTTCCCAAGAAGCTTTTCTTATTTGTTCAATTGCAAAGTAGAACCTCTTTATGGATTCTCCTGTCTTTGCTGAGGCAGCAATGACGGGTGCATAGGGGATAAAAAATAACTGTTCGGCTATATCATCTTGTATTGCTTCAAGCCTATCGGCTTTGGACGCATCAGGATGGTAGAGATCAAATTTATTGGCTATAATGAGACAAGGTTTTCCTGACTCACTGATAATATTGGCGATTTTACGGTCTTGAGAAGTGGCTCCTTGTGCGGCATCTACGACGAGTGCGCAAATGTCTGATCTTCTTATACTCGATTTTGTTCTCATTGCGCTAAAGACTTCAACTGAGGTGTTTTGTTTGTTTCTAGAGCGCAGCCCGGCTGTATCGATCAGAGTGTAATCAATGCCGCCATGAGTTAGAGGAACGTCAACAGCATCCCTTGTCGTGCCAGCAATGTCACTGACGATAGTTCTTTCATTATTTAGTAGGGCGTTAATTAATGATGATTTACCTACATTAGGTCTTCCTGCTAAAGTTATCTTAATGTTGTGATTATTCGAATCTCTGGTGTTAGCATCTTCAGGCAGGGTGGAGCTGATTGTGTCTGCGAGTTCAGTAAGGCCGCTGTTGTGTGCGGCGCTTATTGCAAATGTCTTGTCAAATCCGAGTGAGCTAAAGTCATCAGCGAGGCCGATCTTCTGCTTTTCATCAATTTTATTTACAAGTAAAAAAACTGTTTTTTCTGTTTTTCTTAAGTAAGAGGAAAGTTCTTGGTCAACTGGAGTGAGGCCTTCAATGCCATCAACAACAAAGAGAATTAATTCTGCTGATTCCATGGCGATATCAGCTTCTTGTGTTATTGCTGCACTGAATGAGTAGTCAGGATTTGAGCCAATTCCTCCTGTATCAATTATAGTGAAATCTGAATCTGTTAGTTTACATGTTGCTGTTATCCTGTCCCTAGTTACGCCGGGTTCGTCATGGACTATTGAAATGCGACGACCTGCAAGTCTATTGAATATTGCAGATTTGCCGACATTCGGTCGGCCAACAATAGCGGCGATTCTATATGAACTAGGAGTTTGCATTAACGGCTTCAGGCAATTGACTCAATCCTGCGTAAATGTAAAGCGCGGCTGAGCTAAAAGTGAAGAGACCTCCAATTATCGAAAGATACAGTATTGTTGCTTCCGATGGCGCTATGAATGCTGAATATATAAGTATTACTTGCATTAAAGTGCTAAATTTTCCAGTCCAGTGGTGTTTGACTTTGATGTCACCGAGGATAGCTCCTATAGCAATGGCTCCTGATATTTGAATGAGTTCCCGGCTCAGAATGAGAGTCGTATAGAAAATGGGTATAAGTTTTCCGCAATCGATAAAGGTAAGAGTGATGGTAGCACTTAGTAGAAGAGTTTTATCAGCAACAGGATCAAGGAAGCTTCCGATTCTACTGACCTGATTCAATTTTCTAGCTAGGTATCCATCCAGAGCATCGCTAATTACTGCGATTCCGAAGACAATCATTGCAAGATATAAAAATAAAACATCCGGTTTGCCTAATGTAATTGTTGAGCTGTATTTTATCGCTAATACAACAAAGACGGGTGACATTATAAGTCGAGCAAGAGTAATTCTTGTTGGAATTGTCATTCTTTATTGATGATTATGGAGCCTTCGCTGACAAAAACTCAAAGTAACTATGATTTACAGGAATTCCTTTCAGGTTTCAATAGTGATTCTAAAGTCAAAACGATTTTGAATAAAATAGGGGTGCGTCCATCCAGAGCATTAGGTCAAAACTTTTTAATCGATGCTAGCGTTTCAAAATCAATTGTAGAGGGACTTAACATAGAATCTAATGATACGATAGTGGAGATTGGGCCGGGCTTAGGAGCTTTAACTCGCCATCTTATTGGAAAGGTTAAGAAGTTAGTCCTTGTTGAATATGATCGTAGAATTTATGAATATTTGAGAGAGGTTCTTTCAGGCGTTGATGGTGTAGATGTTTGCCACCAGGATGCTGTTAGTTTTGATGTTAGGCCACTTTATGCTGAAGACACTGTTAAAATAATTGGGAATCTTCCCTACTCATGTGGAACTGAAATAATAAGAAATTTCTTAACATTTCCATCACCAGTAGATTCGGCTGTATTTATGTTGCAGAAAGAAGTTGTTAATAGGTTCTGTGCAGTGCCTAGGACTAAAAGTTATGGTGTTCTAACTGTAATGACATGTGCGTTTTGGAATGTTGAGAGGTTGCAAGATTTAACTTTTCAGTCCTTCACTCCAAAGCCTGCAGTTGATTCGGCTGTCATAAGGCTCTTTCCGTGTGATTCTGATAAATACCCTCCATTTAACCAGCGTGTATTAAAAAGGATTGATAAGTGTGGTTTTCATGAGAGGCGGAAACAATTAAAGAAAAGGTTGCCGCTTGGCGATACTAATTGGGGCGAATTATGTAAAGAGATGAATTTACAGGAAACGGCCAGAGCTGAAGAGTTAAGTATTAATGAATGGATTAATATGGCGCGATTTCTTGATGATAATCCATTAAAGGATAATCCTCAGAAGAGTAGTGAGATGTTTGATGTGGTTGATGAGAATGATAAAGTCGTTGATCAAATGGAGAGGTCGCGAGTTCATTCTGAAGGATTACTGCACCGCGCGGTTCATGTATTTGTGTTTAATAAGTCTGGAGATCTCTATTTACAAAAGAGGTCAGTTTTAAAAGACAGTTCTCCAGGCTTATGGGATTCTAGCGTTTCTGGACATTTGGATCTAAGCGAAGAGTACCATTGTGCAGCGATCAGGGAGCTTACAGAGGAGCTGGGTGTTTCTCTAGGAGTTGATTTTATTTGTTCTATTAAACCTTCAGAAAATACAGGATGGGAATTTGTTCGCCTTTATAAGTGTGAGCATAACGGACCGTTCAATTTGCCTTATAGCGAAATAGAGGGCGGGGGGTTTTTCCCTATTGATATGATTGGGAATTGGGTTCAAGAAAGGCCTGAAGATTTTGCATCAGGTTTTGTTGAGTGTTGGAATAGCTATGTTAATTGATTATTCAATATTTTCCAACCAGCCAGCTTCAATTAATGAATCATTGTAGACATCATTTATTGCAGGTTTGTAAATCTTGCTTGCAGCATTTATCCAAGAATTCGCTTTTATGATTTCTCCTTTATTAAAATGAATGGCTGCATTGGAGTAATAAAATGCCGGGTGATCATCTAAGTAATCAAAGCCCTTTAGTATCTCTTTAGCGGGCGCTTCTTTCTCTTGTTTTAAACTGCAAATTAATACCTTGTATTTGACTAGGGCCTTAGTTTCTTTTGGAAGACCCTTATTAAGGGAGAGGAACTTGGTAAACTCTTTATCTGCTAGTGGGTAATTCTTTTTGACGAAATGTATTTCGGTCAGATTAAATTTGGTCATTACCGCTTTTGGGTTTAAGGCGACGGCCCGCTCGAATGCTGCCTGGGCCTTATCGAAGTCTCTAATTTTCGTGTAAGCGGCTCCCTTTAAATTGTAGAGTGGGCCAAAGTCAGAGACCATGTTTTCTGCTTCAATAATTTTTTCTAGAGATTCCTGAACCCTGATCCCATTAAGTAAGCTGGCTGCCTCCATTAGGATCTTTCTGAGGCTTTCTTTCTTTTCTTTTGAGAGGGACTCATACTTGGTTGGTGAGCCAAGAGTTTTGATTTCTTCGGATTTGGCACTGGCCTCATTTTGAGCTGAGAGGTTAGTCTCAATTAGAAGAGTGCAGCATACTAGAGTTAAGCATGCGATTGATCTGGTTGGATTGTTTTTGGGCACGAGAAGCATTTATAAATGTAAATATCTTTTCATAATGAGAAATGTCAATCTCATCGGTAAATACCCAAATCACTAAAGGATTAGTAATATGAGCAGCAATTTAGGTTAATCTTAATTAAGTAAAATTAATCCAAAGATGAATTAGTAACGGCTGACGTATCGGCTGGTGTCCGATCGAATGGCATTACTCTGCCTTGTTCTAAGCTTTGAGAAAGCCATTTGAACATTGAATCAATTTCCGTATTTGAATTCCTTAACTCGTTTACTTGATCCCAAGCAAGTTCGTTGCGTGGTCTTGATTCTGAGATTCGCTGATAATTAATGAGTTTGAATAGTCCTTCCATTTCTCTTTCAGTGAAGTGATGAATGGCGTCAGGTTCTGGTAAGTCATCGAGAGCTTTCTTTGGCAGGCCGTAGCTTGTTATTCCTATTCCAAATTCATTGCCTAAAGAACGTAGATTGTTAATTAGATTTGCGTCTTCAATGGGTGCCGCAATTAACAGTTCGCCATAATGTGCCCATCGTGAATTACTTAAACACTGAAAGAAATCTTCACGATATGTGTCGTTTCTTATTTCTAGTTTCATCTTCAAGCTCCTAAGAGTAAATGGTTGTGAACCAAAGCTGCGTTGTAGCTGTAACATGTCTTCGTCTAACTCAGAACGTGAAGGGTTGACTCCTCCCTTCCAAGATACTGAAATCAAATCGGGATACTTCCAGAGATCCTCATACTCTGCCTCCTCACCAAATGTATTTTCAAGAGTGAAGGGTACTTTCCCTTCTGTTTTTGTTGACTGTGAGACTATGGAGCGAAATTTATTAGCACGGAGTAACGCTTCATTAGATGTCATGTATCCATAAGTGTCACCAATTGACGATTGGCTTGGCGATATCATGTGTCGTGCACTCTTCATTGCTGTGAGTGTGTTTGTCCTCAAGTAGTACCCTTGACCATGTTCAACTTTTGCAATTGGTGAACTCGGGTCACATGACATTATCGAGAAATGATAACGCAAAGTTGCGTCGCTATATTTTTGATCAAGTTTTGACTTAACCAGCTCAATAAGTTCTGTGCCCTTAATC
Source organism: Verrucomicrobiales bacterium (assembly GCA_014239335.1). Lineage (GTDB taxonomy): Bacteria > Verrucomicrobiota > Verrucomicrobiia > Verrucomicrobiales > DEV007 > EC70. Next base: position 3,307 of record JAAZZC010000056.1, on the reverse strand, counting down.
GCATTCTTTGGGGCGGGTGGTAGTATCTCAGGTAAAAGGTTACGAAGGTGCTCGCGCAGGCTCATGTGATTGGATTGTGTTGTGCAATGTGGATGTGCTAAAAAAAATATTTATTATTACTTTTTACACTGCTGGAAAAATAACGTCCACATCCAAACTTATTAATATTTACTTTTGGTATTCTTTATGGAGTTGACTTGGCTGATAATTCGATCTACGGAATTCATTAATTAATTATTATTTTTCGAATTTCCCGTTTAGTCTGCACTGATTCTGCTAATTTTCCTCTGTGGATTACATAATCCTCTACATTTGATGCGACAGGAAAGCGTTGATTGAATAATTTTCACCCTTGAGCGTCAAATGTATATAAAAGAACATTTATAATTAATGGTAAAGTTTATGAAGATTTTGGTGCTGATTCTGATCTGTGATATATTTGTGATTTGTTCGCCTTCTCTTTTTTCTCAAGTCAACGAATCGCAGTCAGATGCTGAGCGAATATTGTTGGCAGTAAGAAATACATATGGTGATAAGTCACAGAAATTTACGGGTGAGATTCGTCCCAGAAGGATAGGGTTCAAATTAATACCTCTTAATTTAACGATCAGTGCTAAATTGATACGGTTAGAATTCTTTGAATCTAATCGAAGCGCTATGGGTGTTGATGAGGTAATTGAATTTAATTTTGTGGATGGTAAGTACGCTGTAACCAGAATAATGAATGGCGTTTCTGAGAAAATCGTTTCATCAAGATTTACTGAAAGAATTCGTAGTACTGATCTTACCTATGAGGATCTGGTCATGAGGTTCATAGAGTGGCCATCTCCTAAAATCATAGGTGAAGAAAAAGCAAAGGGTGGCAAGGCTTGGAAGATAAGATGCACTAACCCAGATTCTGGAAATGGATATTCTTTCGTTGATGCGTGGATCTCGCAAAGGACTGGGGCTCTAGTGAGGATGAACGGGTATAATGCCAAGAATAAGTTAGTGAAGAGCTTTGAAGTCGATAGTGTTCAGCAATATAAGGGTGACTGGTACTTAGAAATGATGAATGTTCGAACTTATCCTGCTGATGCTAAATCCAAGCCTACTAGTAGCTTTCTCAAGCTCGATATAGAAAAATAAGCTTCATTTTACGTCTCGATTATTGGTTATTTTTAAAAAGAAATAGCTTTCAGATTGCTATGAGGTCTGATATCTCTTAAATGAACCTTAAAAAATTTAAAATATGAGTAAAATTATCCCATTAATTAGTTCTGGCATTGCCGGTCCTATTGGCGTTCTTCACCTACCTCGGCTTTGGCAAAAAGTATCTTTAGATAAAGCTGGCAAACTTCATGATGATTACCCAGCTATAGGAGCTGGCTATGATCAAATGGTTCTCGATGGTATCGGGATTGATAAAGAAGCATTTGTGAGTTTTATGGATAGTAAGCCAACTTATCCTCAACTTGAGAAGTGGATCCTTGATCAAAAAGGTGGTTCTCTTGATGGTGATGCAGTTAAGGCCCTTAATGATAGTATTATCGGTTACAATCATGACGATGCGACACGCCAGGGTATCCTTGGTGGTGCAGGCATTGAGGACAATGGATCAATTCTTGATGCAATTAACCTTAACAATCTTGAAGATTGGAGTGATTTCCACGCACAGGAAATAGCTTAAGTTTATAATAATTTGTGCAAAGCCTGACGGTCTTCAAGCCGTCAGGCTTTTTTTGTTTTATCAATTAACGAGACGTTATAGATTTTATTTATGTATTGGTTTTTAATATTATTTATTTCTTCCATATGCACCCTTAACGCAGTTGAATTTTTTAACGTAAAATTAAGGGACCGTATTTCAAGTCAAAGCGGCAGTGTTGAGATTAGAGAAAGGATTCAAAGGTGGGCGCCTTCAGAGACTGCAGTGATAGTCTGCGATATGTGGGATTCGCATCATTGTTATAATGCAGTTAAGCGAGTTAAGGAAATAGCCCCAAGAATTGATAAACTGATTCATGAAGTCAGAGCGAGCGGCGGAACTGTAATTCATTCGCCTTCTTCCTGCGTGGACTTTTATAAATCTAACCCAGCCAGGATCAGAGCAAAGAATGCACCAGCTGCAAATAATTTGCCTGATGGCATCAATGCCTGGATGCACTGGATAAGTAAAGAAGAGGAAGAGGCTGGGTATCCTATTGATCATAGTGATGGGGGTGAAGATGATGATCCCGATGAGCATAAGAAGTGGGCGCAGAAATTACAATCGATGGGTCGGAATCCTCGTTCTCCGTGGAAGAGGCAAATTGATTTAATAAAAATCGATGATGATAGAGACTATATTACTGATAGTGGAGTAGAGAATTGGAACATTCTTGAGAGTAAAAAAATTAAAAATGTTATGGTTCTAGGCGTTCACACAAATATGTGTGTATTGGGTCGACCTTTCGGTCTTAGACAACTCGCAAAGAATAATAAGAATGTTGTATTGGTAAGGGATTTGACTGATACGATGTACAATCCAAAGATGCCTCCGTTCGTTAGCCATTTTGCTGGGACCGATCTTATTGTTAGGCACATTGAAAAGTACGTTTGTCCTACAATATCAAGTGAGGACATCGTCGGTGAAAGCTTTCCGAAATTTCAATCTGATGACAGGCCGAAAATATTATTTTTAATTGGTGAGAAGGAATATTTAACTAGGCTTACCTTACCCGACTATGCGGAGAAGAACCTCACTGCCAAATATAGGCTCGAATTTCGTTTTGCGAAGGACGGGCAAAATGATTTCGGAGATTTAAATTCATCGCTGGATGAAGCTGATCTATTATTTGTTAGTGTGCGCAGGCGGGCTCTGCCGAGTGAACAATTGAGGGCAGTAACAGAATATATTATGGCATCCAATCCTGTCATAGGGATTAGAACTTCTAGTCACGCTTTTTCTTTGCGTAATCAAAAGCCTCCCCAAGGACATGACGTTTGGGAAATGTTTGATCCAGAGGTTTTTGGTGGAAATTATCACGGTCATTATGGCAGTGATGCGAAGACCTTTGCAAAAGTTGTCGATTCTAAACATTCAATCATGAAAGGCGTGACTGTCGATGAGTTCCCTACGGGCGGGTCTTTGTATAAAGTCTTACCGTTGGAGAAAAACACCAGCGTTCTTATGACTGGTCGTGCAGTAGGAATTAATGAGAATCAACCAGTCGCTTGGTCATACAAAAATAAATTCGGAGGCAAGAGCTTTTACACTTCACTTGGTCATAAAAATGATTTTTCCAATCTCAACTTTATTAAGATGATTGACAACGCAGTCTCATGG
>JAAZZC010000057.1 GCA_014239335.1 Verrucomicrobiales bacterium | reverse complement strand
ACGACCACGACCACGACCACGACCACGACCACGACCACGACCACGACCACGACCACGACCACGACCACGACCACGACCACGACCATTCAGAAATAACAGTAGGAAGCATGGTATTAACTTCCATGATTATTTTAGTTCCTGTAATTATGTCGGCGTTATATACGCCTGATGCATACAGCAAAAATTGGGTTCAAAACAACAGTTCCAATTGGGGTAAAGGGGTGATAGGGGAAACCCCTGAAGCTTTTAAACTCAAAAAACAAATTAATGATAAGCAATCAATTAAAATTAAAGGAGGATCAGACGAGTCCAAAAGCAAGTCAGTCGCTGATGCAGCAGGATGGGGCCCCTATACGATCGACGATCTTAAGCAACAGGTTGATCAGAACAAAGATGGTGAATTTTTGATGGATGTAATTAGTATTTTCTATACTGGTGGTGATGAAGAAGTTCAAGGAGTTGTCAAAGGATTGCCTGTAGAAACTATGGGTCAGGTAATGCCTGAAACCATGCGCAATAGCGAAGGTAAAAGGATTAGAATTTTTAGATTAATGATGAATTGTTGTATCGCTGATGCAAGGCCGGTTTCAATTCCTGTGGAGTTTTCAGAAGACGTCCCCAGCTATAAGGAGATGGGATGGTATAAGATCCATGGGGTCATGGATTATGAAAAATGGGATGAATTTACCATTCCTGTCTTAAAAGCCCAAAAGATGGTTCCTACTGAAGAACCTCCTGAGTCAGCTTTTGGGCAGAGGCAATAACTAAAATAGTTGCCGCGTCGAAGGGGCAATTAATTAATTGCTATACTCGATGTGGTTTTTATCTCCGATCTTCATTACGTCTTCCTCTATTTCCTCCTCGTCTATTTCTGTTTTCGCCGTCACTTGGGCTCCATTCTTTCCCGTTATTTTCGTCACGCCTTGTTGAAGCTTTTTCTCGCAGTGCGTCATCAAGGTGCTCTTCGCCTCTTTCTGCCATTGCAGCTTGGCGACTCATCTTTACCCGTCCTTTGTCATCTATGCCGATGCATTTCGCATAAATAACATCACCGACATTTACTACATCTTCTACCTTTTCTACTCTGAAGTCTGCAAGCTCTGATATGTGAATCATTCCATCCTGTCCTGGTAGGACTTCCATGAATGCGCCGAAATTAGTTGTTGAGACAACTTTGCCTTGATAAATTTTATCAATTTCCATTTCAGCTGTAATATTTTCGACCATTTCTAAAGCTCGATCGAGACTTTCTTTTTTAATCGCATAAATGCGTACAGTGCCATCATCTTCTATATTAATTTCAGCACCTGTCTCGGCTTGAATGCCTTTTATAATTTTTCCTCCAGGCCCAATTACGTTGCCAATCTTTTCAGGATTGATTTTTATTGATTCAATTCTTGGCGCATGAGGACTGAGCTCGGATGGATCATTGATCGCGGAAGCCATTACTTCGAGAACTGTTTTTCGTGCTTCAGCTGCTTGATGAACTGCTTCATTAAGGATTGCAATCGGCAACCCAGTTAATTTTAGGTCGAGTTGGAACCCTGTTACCCCTTCGCATGTGCCGCACAATTTAAAGTCCATGTCGCCGAAAAAGTCTTCAGAGCCAATTATATCAAGTAGACGCTTGTATTCTTTAATTTCCCCACTTTCGTCTATTTCAGTTACTAGGCCGACTGATATACCTGCTACTGGACGCTTAAGTGGAACGCCAGCATCTAGAAGGGCCATAGTTCCGGCACATACTGATGCCATAGATGTTGAGCCATTGGATTCCATGACTTCTGATGTGACTCTGATGGCATATGGGAATTCATCCTGATCAGGCAGAGAAGGTTTGATGGATTTCTCGGCAAGTGCTCCATGTCCAATTTCCCGTCGGTTAAGGCCTCCCATTCGCCCAGTTTCTCCTACTGAGAAAGGTGGAAAATGGTAATGTAAGAGAAAGCTTTTTTCTTCTTCCCCTCCAGTGTAGGCATCAATAAATTGAGCTTCATCTGCCGGGGCTAGAGTGCAAAGTCCAAGGGCTTGAGTTTCTCCGCGTGCGAACAGTGCTGATCCATGGGATCTTGGCATAAGATCTACTTCAGCGCTGAGTGGTCGCAACTCATCTATTTGACGACCGTCGGCTCTAATGCCTTTTTCAAGAATTGTTTTTCGAAAGGCTTTCTTTTGTAGGAAATCAAATGCCTGATCAATAGCAAAATCACTAGCACCTTCATATTTTTCATTAATAGCATTAGTGACTTCTTTTCTTAGAGCGTCAACGGCTTTTCCCCTTTCAACTTTAGAAGGTTGATAGATAGCATCTTCAATGCGATCACCTGCTACAGAATATGCTATTTCAAGCATTTCATCTTTCACTTCAAGAAGAGGAGCATCCCTTTTTGCCTTACCAAAACGCTCTGCTAAATCTTTTTGCGCCTGGACGAGTTGAGTGACATAGCCTTGAGCAAATTCTAATGCTTGACAAAAAAGATCTTCAGGCAATTCTTCAGCCGATCCTTCAATCATAACTACTTCGCTCTCGTTGCCTGCATAAACAAGATCCAAAAGTGAGTTTTCCATTTCATTGTGAGTAGGATTAATGACAAATTTTTCGTCTACATAGCCTACTCTTACTGCGCCTATTGGTCCCGCAAAAGGAATGTCTGAAAGGCAAAGAGCACAAGATGCTCCATTCATGCTAAGTACATCTGAATCATTTTCACCATCTGCGCTGAGTAGAAGTGCTACAATTTGCGTATCATAAAGATATCCTTTTGGGAAAAGTGGCCTCAGTGGCCTATCTGTCATTCTGCAGGTCAGAATTTCTTTTTCTGTTGGCCTGCCCTCTCTTTTAAAGTATCCACCTGGAAACCGACCCGCGGCTGCAGCTTTTTCTTTATATTCAACAGATAAAGGGAACCAACTTTGCCCTTCTCTCATTTTTGTTTGAGAAACCGCTGTTACCATAACAGTTGTTTCTCCACAAGTTATTGTACATGCACCGTCTGCGAGGCGGCCCATTTTTCCGGTTTCAATGATAATTTCTTTGCCGTCGAGATTGACGGTTATATTTTCAGTGCTCATCTATTTTTTCTAGAGAGTAGTAGCACATGTAGGCTGCTACTCATTGTGTTTTTACTTATCGGGTTCTTTCAAATTTACTCCCGATTATTTGTTATTAATAAATTTGGATCTAGTCTAATGGGATAGATCTCAATTTTGATTTTTGAACATTAATCACTGTGTGAGTGATTTTTAAAGAGATCTTAAAACAATCTATAGAACTTTAACGGCGAAGTTTTAGGCCTTTTAATACGTTCTGATAGCGTTCAACGTTTTTCCTTTTCAGGTAGTCTAAAAGCTTGCGGCGTCTTGCCACAAGTTTAAGTAATCCTCTACGAGTTGAGAAATCCTTTTTGTGTGCGCTTAGATGCTCAGTAAGATGATTAATTCTTGAAGTGAGCTGCGCTACTTGAATATCAGCGCTCCCAGTATCCTTTTCATGGAGCTGGAAATTATTTGTTTCTGTTACTGCTTCCGTCATTCTTTATCCGTCTAAAGATTCTCCGCCTTGGAGGTTCTAGTTTTGTTATTGTTATGCCTTATGCATAACGGTTTATTATCTCTTTTATTCTTATTAGGCCGCTACAGAATCATAAGATTAGCTAATTTCAACTGATTTTACTGATCATATTTAAAGGTATGCTGTGTCATTTATTCATTTAATTGAATATTATAGAAAACTTAAGTAAATTACATTTTTTTGAGCCTATCATATTCTTCTAGTACGTATCGATCAGTCATACCGGAAATATAATCGCTGATGGTGCGTTTTAGACCTTCAGAATTGATTCTTTATGCGCTTTCCGCCCCAATCATTTTTGGATTTTGTTCGTAAAATGAAAAAACATCGGCAATTAGGTTCCCGCCCCTTAGATTGGGCATCGCAACTGCTTCGTGGTGATAAAGATTCTCATATAAGAATT
>JAAZZC010000092.1 GCA_014239335.1 Verrucomicrobiales bacterium | reverse complement strand
GGGGCCCATGTACTTAATATCATTTAACGCCCTGATAATTTTTTCGAAGTCGATGTTACCTCGGCCGACAGACTTGAAGTCCCAGAATCTTGAGGGATTGTGGAAGTCCACGTGCCCGCCGAAAACTCCGGCGTCTTTTGGAGTACTGGACCAGCTAACGTCTTTCATGTGAACGTGATTGATGCGGTCAGCAAATCGATAGATAAATTCCACATAATCGACTCCTTGATATCCGAAGTGTGAAGGATCGTAGTTGAATCCAAATGCGGGATGCCCGTCCAGTGCATCAATTGCGCGTTGGGCTGAGGCAATATCAAAAGCGATTTCTGTAGGGTGAACCTCCAACCCAAACTTAACATCACATTTAACGAATTCATCTAAGATAGGTTTCCATCTCTTAGCAAAATCTTCATATCCGGCATCGATTTGTCCCGGAAGTACAGGAGGGAAAGAATATACCAGGTGCCATATTGAAGAACCGGTGAATCCGTTAATGACCTTTACTCCGAACTCCTTAGCAGCGTGAGCTGTTTTTATCAGCTCTTCTGCGGCACGTTGGCGCACTCCTTCAGGGTCACCATCACCATAAATATAGTCTGGTAAAATTTGCTGATGACGCTCGTCAATGTTGTCGCATACGGCTTGTCCAACTAAGTGAGTTGAGATTGAATAACATGCTAATCCATGACTGGCTAGTGTTTCGCGTTTGGCTTTGCAGTATTCTGCGTCTGCTTTGTCGACTTCAAAGTGATCTCCCCAGCAGCCGAGTTCAACCCCGTCATAGCCGAAGGACTTGGCCTTGCTGCAGATTGTATCGGTGTCTAAATCGGCCCACTGGCCTGTGAATAGTGTAACTGGACGTGCCATTTTTTTTATTGGTGTGAAGAATTATTGTTAATATATTTGGGGAGGCTAAGTTGCTGGAAAGGAGCCAACCTTTCAAGGTTTTTTGGCTGGATTTCGAAGCTTTTGAATGAAAGAACTTAAGAGTGGCTAATTATCTGGATAATTTTTTCGATTTAAGCGATGAGGCATATGAGGTCAGGACGAAAGTTCCTGCTCGTGAAGGGGCATTGCCATTCACTGAGGAAATGCTCAAGAATCTGCCTAGTGGTGATCTTTTCGGGTGGTCTCACAATGTGGGCATGGGATGGCGCTCGGACCTGATAACATCTGATCAGGTGCTTATTTTAACAACGGCAGGAGGCATTCGTGCAGAGAATGGTCAGCCCATCGCGCTTGGATACCATACGGGCCATTGGGAAGTGAGCTTAATTGCTAGGGAAGCTGCTGAAGAATTTAAGAGTAATGGTTGGGTGCCCTTTGCGGGGCATTGCTCAGATCCTTGTGATGGAAGGACACAGGGAACCAAAGGAATGATGGATAGTCTGGCTTATAGGAATAGCGCGGCTGAAGTGTTAGGTCGGTTAACCAGATCATTGCCGACAGCTAAGGGGATAATGGGCATTGCCACTTGTGACAAAGGTTTGCCGGCAATGATGATGGCGCTATCGGAGTCAAAGAAGATTCCTGGGATATTGGTTCCTGGAGGTGTGACATTGCCACCTGACAGGGGAGAGGACGCGGGAGCCGTGCAGTCAATAGGATCTCGATTCTCGCACGGTGAGATTTCATTGAAGGAGGCGGCCGAGGCTGGTTGTGCTGCATGCGCTAGTGCGGGGGGTGGCTGCCAATTTTTTGGAACCGCTGCAACTTCTCAAGCCGTCGCGGAAGGTTTGGGAATTGCACTACCTCATTCTGCATTGGCTCCTTCGGGTGAGAAGGTGTGGCTCGAGATCGGAAGAGCATCATCCCAGGCTCTTATGAAAATGATCAGAGAAAATGTTGCGTTGGATCAGATAATAACGGATGGATCTGTTCGTAATGCGATGGCAGTTCATGCTGCCATGGGAGGGTCCACAAATCTTCTTATTCATCTTCCTGCGATTGCGTATACAGCAGGGCTCAAGGCTCCAGAAGTTGAGGACTGGGCACAGGTGAATCGATCCGTTCCACGGATCGTTGATGTTCTTCCGAACGGACCCAATAATTACATGACAGTTCAGGTGTTTCTTGCTGGTGGAGTGACAGAGGTCATGTTGCATCTTCGTGGACTGGGGCTAATTGATCTGAATTGTCTGACCGTTTCTGGCAATTCAGTAGGAAAGAATCTTGAGATTTGGGAAGGCTCAGAACGACGAAACAGATTCCGTGATATTTTATATAAAAAGGATGGAGTCGATCCTGATGACGTTATCATGTCACCGGAAAGAGCGTCGGAGAAAGGGCTGGCTCGAACTTTAGCTTTTTTGACAGGGAACCTTGCTCCGGATGGGGCCGTAGTTAAGAGTACATCAATTTCACCAGATTTATTTTTGGAGGATGGTATTTATTTTCATGAGGGGAAAGCGCGCGTCTTTGTGGATGAGGGGTCCGCGATCGCTGCAGTTAAGTCAGTTGGAAATGATAGGGTGCTTCCCGGTGAGGTCATTGTACTGATTGGGCGCGGACCGATTGGTGCAGGCATGCCGGAGACGGCTCAGATTACTAGCGCTTTGAAATATACTTCTGCGCTCAGTCGTAACGTTTTAATCACGGATGGCAGATTCTCCGGATTTTCATCAGGTCCTTGCATTGGACACGTTGGTCCGGAAGCCTTGGCCGGGGGGCCATTGGCAAAACTCCGTGATGGTGACCCTGTGCGCATAGAGATACACAAAGACAAATGTAAAGGAACCGTCAATTATGTGGGCACTGAGGATGATTTTAATACCCGACCAGTTCATCCTGACCTCAGAGAAGATCCTGACATGCCGATCTCTGTGAAATTATGGGCGGCTTTACAGAGCACTGGAGGTGGGACATGGGGAGGCTGTGTTCCTAATGCTCAGGAAGCGATTAAACGACTAACTGATTAGCTAATTCAGAAGGAGTTCGACAATGAGTAGCCCTAAGTGATTATTTACTTTGGGATAATTAAATAGCCTCTGATTGTTTTTTTCTTGCTTCCACAAACTGTGCGACTACGAGGCTAAGGAGAACCGAGACGCCGAAAGAATAGAATCCTGATTCTAGTGTTATTCGACTGCCTCCCGGCATTTGCTTCAAAAGTAATACGGTCATGGCGACTAGGAACACTTCGAGCATGGCATATCTGGACACTGCTTGCAGAAAGCTCATCCATTTTTTTGAAAGATTTCCTGAGAATAAAGCTTCGGCCCAAAGAACAGATAATTTGATCACTGGTAAGAGCAAGGAGAATAAACCAATGATGCAGGCGAGCATTCGTTCGTCCTCTTGCCAGAGTAACCGGACCCCCTTCAATAAGCTGAAGGATTGGGGCTGCATTTCTTCTGGAGAAAGGATTTCAGCTAGTGCAGTCCATTCGCCGACAGCTGGCTCAATCGAAAAAATAGGAAGTATGGATGCGCTTCCAAAAAGAAAGCACGAAACTACGATTAAAAACAAAATTATGCGGCGCATTACTTATCGCGCAGGGAATCTAGCATCTCCCTTATTTTATCTTCTGTTTTTTGGCTTGTTTCCTTGATCGCCTCTTCTAGGCGATTCCTTTGTTGTTCTACTTGTTGTCCTATTTTTTCAATTTTTTCCCCCATGTTATTTCCAAGTTCCTTCACACTTTCCTTGGCTTCGTTTGCCCAACGCTTGACCATTTCCAGCATAATTTCAGTCGGCTCTTCAAGATAAGTGGCTCCCTTTAGCTTAAAGTTTCTATCTGGTACTGTGAGATTATCGTCCTGAGTCACCGAGATTATTAATCTGTTAAGTGTTTTTTTTGAAGTCAGTTCACAAGTTCCTGGACGCAGTTCGGTAGTTTCAATTTCCCACCCTCCCACATAGTCACGGCTCACAATGTCCTCATCGAATAAGCCGATACTGAATTTCTCGCCTTTTTCTGCACGGATCCTAGCAATTCTTTTTACTGTTGATGTGCTAACCTCGCCCTGAATAACATCTCCAACAGAAATTGCGATGGGGTCCCATCGCGCGATAAGAGAGTCGTTACTCGTGACTGTGTTAAGTATTATCTGATCTTTCCATACCACCATGGCGCTTAGATCAGGGGCCGT
>JAAZZC010000253.1 GCA_014239335.1 Verrucomicrobiales bacterium | reverse complement strand
TGTTGCGGAAAGAATTTGATAGGATGCTGGCAGACTCAAAGGCCGATCGTTTCGCTGAACAGTTTAGTATGCAATGGCTTGACCTTGAGGGGGTCGATCGTGTTGCTATCAATCCACAATACTATAAGGGTTTCGACAATAGTTTGAAGCCGGACATGGTGGGTGAGACTCAAGCTTTCTTTCGGGAGATTCTGCGCAGTAACACATCAGCGTTGCAATTCATCGATGCAGAGTTCACTATGCTAAATGCTTCTTTGGCCAAGCATTACGGCTTGGAGGGACCCAAATCCCAACGCTTTGAAAGGGTTTCTCTCGAAGGAACAAGCAGGCCAGGTGGAGTGCTTGGCCATGCTTCGACTCTCTTGGCCGGATCAGATGGAGCAGATTCTCACCCAATTAAGCGTGCAGTTTGGATAAGGGAACGACTTTTGCATGACCCTCCCAATCCGCCTCCACCTGATGTCCCAGGTGTTGAAAAAAGTGTGCCTAATTTTGAGAAGCTTTCGATTAGGGAACAGCTCGCTATTCATCGAAAGAAGGAGGCTTGTGCGGATTGTCATCGGGGCATTGATCCGTGGGGTATTGCTCTTGAGGAATATGATGCTATCGGACTCTTTAGGGAAAAGACGGCGCGTCGGAAAAAACGGGTTTCTGCTAAAACTGTCCTGCCGGGAAGTCATGAGATATCAGGCTTGATTGATCTGCAGAAGCATTTACTTAATGGAAGACGTGATCAATTTGCAAAGGCATTGGTGTCAAAATTACTGACTTACGCCCTCGGGCGTTCTTTGAGTCTGGAGGACGAATTCTTAATTGAGAAACTTAGTGGAGACTTTGCAATAAATGACTATCGCCTACCGAGTTTAATGAAAAACATTGTCACGAGCCGACCTTTTTTATCGCGATAAGAGCTAAATTAATGTATTCTACAATGACAGTCACGAGCTTTACGATATGAGGGAAAAGGCATTTCAGATGAATCGCAGAACTATACTTAAGGCAGCAGGCATTTCGCTTGCCGTGCCATGGATGGAATCCTTGATGGGAACTGAAATTAAATCCCCGCCGAAGAGATTCTGTTCCATCTATTTTCCATATGGGGTGAGTTTACCAAAGCAGGACGGGGAATATGGTCAGTGGAATTGGTTTCCTAAAGGTTCAGGAAAGAATTTTACTTTCAATAAATCACTTGAGCCTTTAGAGCCTTTCCGGGATCAGGTCACGGTCTTGGGAGGACTTTCCCACCCTAAGGTGCGTCGTATCGGAGGGCATGACAGTGGAGACACTTTTCTTACTGGTGAGGAATTAAGTCTGTCTGCTACTGGGCTAAAAAATTCAATCTCTCTGGATCAGTTCATGGCGCGCACGCACAAGCTTGGTAAAGACACTCGTTTCACCAGCTTAGTGCTTTCCTCGGACGGTGGTGTCGGTATGCCCACTAGGGCCAACACGCTTTCTTACTCCCGTACTGGGCAGCCTATTCCTTCATTTAATAGGCCGGCTATCGTTTTTGAGCGCCTGTTTGGGTTGAACGGCGGTTCCATCGAGGTGCAGAGAAAGGGCCTGACCCGTACTGGCAGCCATCTCGACTTACTCCTTGACGAGGCCAAGGAAATGCATCGCAAACTGGGTAAGGCGGATCAAGAGAAACTTGACCAGTATTTGACTTCAGTTCGCGAGATTGAGCTGGACGTTGAGCGTTCTGCTCAATGGTTAAATGTGCCCCGACCTAAAGTGAATGCCGAAGGGCTCAGCCTAGAAGCGGATAGCGAAACGCCGGGCAAGCTTATTCATACGATGCTCGATTTGATTGCCTTGGCTTTCCAGACTGATTCGACCCGCTTTGTCACTTACCAGCTAGCAAGTATGCATGGGGCAATCTCCATAGCGAACAAGTTTCCAAAGCTCCTTGGGTTTAATAAAGATGCTCATGGATTAGCTCATGGAGCTGGTAAAGGAAGGGGTGCTGAAAATAGAGGAAAATGGGACCGTTATCAGGCAGAATGCTTGGCTTATTTACTGAAAAAATTGAGTAAGATGAAAGAAGGTCATGGTTCTGTTCTGGACAGTACCTGTGTTTTTTATGGCAGTAGCAACAGCAAGACGCACAATAACACAAATTACCCACTGATCCTAGCTGGAGGGAAGGAGATGGGATACAAGCATGGGAAATACCAAGTCTTCGATAAGGATGTTCCTCTTGCGAATCTCTTTGTTACTATGCAGAAAAGAATGGGAGTGAAGGCTGGCTCTTTTGCTGATAGCTCAGGCGATCTTGATTCGTTCCTTCTGTAATGATGTTGATTGATAATAATAAGG
>JAAZZC010000058.1 GCA_014239335.1 Verrucomicrobiales bacterium | reverse complement strand
GCTCGATAACACGGTCGTGATGTACGGCAGCAGTAACAGCCAGACACACGTCAACAGAAACTATCCCATGATGTTGATGGGAGGCGAAAAACTTGGCCTCAAGCACGGAACATTTCACAAACTCGGTGACACCAAGCCGCCACTATCCAATCTGTATTTGACGCTCCTCAATGTCCTGGGCGTGCCCGCCAAGCAATTCTCCGACAGTACTGGAACCATTTCGCAAATCATGGCCTGAGCTGAGGGTGAGATTCATTGCTCAGGATTTAATAATTTTTTTGACTGCTGGCGTTGATATTCCAGAGAATGGATTGTAATCAAAGCTAAATCCTATAAAAAAGGTAATGAAGAATCTAAAGTTAAATAAAAAGTTCGTGAAGAGTGTACGGGGAAACTGTGGTGAGCTGTTAGGTTGTATGGGTTTGCTGATTTTGCCATTGGGTGTTACGTTTCAATAGTTAAATTCTTATGATTTCTGTTCGTGCTTCAATAAAATCCGCATCATTCATTTTCGCATTGGTTACCTCACTAATGGCGGGGTTGGGTAAGGCAATTGTAATAAATGAGATTCACCATAACCCTCCTGATAATACAGTTAGGCAGGAATTTATTGAGCTCTTTAACCCTAGCGAAGATGAAGTGAATCTTGGCGGATGGCGTTTGTCGGGGGCAGTGAACTATGCGTTTTCTGAAGGTGTCACGATCGACGCAGGTGCATATTTGGTCATAGCGGAAGATCCTGACACATTAAGGGAGACTCTTAATGTGTCAGCGTTCGGACCATATGAAGGGAAATTAGATTCTGACGGCGAAACTCTTAGGCTCCGGAACCCGAGCGACGAGGTTGTTGATTTGGTTGATTATAGGACAGGTTTTCCATGGCCAGTGGCTTCGAGCGGAGAAGGTGCTTCGATGGAACTTCTTAATCCATCGCTGGATAATTCATTGGGAAGCTCCTGGAAGGCCTCAGCCCCTCAGGTCAGTTTGAATGAAGCGACTCTCCTTGGTTTTAAAAATGATTCATGGGCTTGGAGGGCAGGCGATTCTGAGGCTTCAAATCCTATTAGCGATTGGCGGTACGAGGAATTTGATTTTGATGATAGCTGGACTAGAGGGTCTCAATCTCCAATAGGATATGGGAGAGTCAATGGGGTCACTTTGAATACAACGCTCAATGAAATGAGGGGTAATTATAGTAGTGTCTTTTTGCGCAATGATTTTGATGTTGCTGTTGGTGAAATTCCTTCAGTTATCAATGTTCATTATGTCGCCGACGATGGCTTTGTTCTATGGATTAATGGTCAAGAAGTTGAACGGATGAATTATGATGGGGAGCCGTCCTTTGGGGCCAGAGCATCAGGGACTGGTGATGAGGGTAAAGAGTACACTAAGGTAATTAAGAACCCTGGTGCATTTTTAGTTGAGGGGAAAAACACGATAGCTGTTCAATTGTTTAATTCTAGCCCCTCTAATAGCGACCTTGGCTTTGATCTTGAAATAATAAGACCCAAACTTGAAGAGGCTGTTTATACTCCTAGCCCGGGTTCGAGGAATACTGCTTTTTCATCAAATTCGCCGCCTAATATTCGTAAGGTTAGACATGAGCCGGAAATGCCAAGCTCAAGTGATTCGGTAATCGTTGGCGCTAAAGTCACAGACCCTGACGGAGTCCTTTCCGTTACCCTTGAATATTGTGTGATTGGCCCCGGGTCATTTGTTCCGGCAAAGATTCCTCATCCGGTTCCAAATATTCCAGTTAATAATCCTCAACAGGATAATCCGGATTACGAAAAAGGTTGGATATCAGTTCCGATGCTTAAAAATGGGAACCAAGGAGACTTTGCTTCTGAGGAAGATGTTTACAGTGCTCTAATTCCAGCCAATGAGAATCGTTCACTGGTCCGGTATCGTATCATCATTGAAGACGTTAAGGGCGCTAGGATTCGAGCGCCTTTCATTGATGATCCGTCACTTAACTTTGCTTATTTTGTTTACAATGGAATTCCAAATTATGAGGGGCAGGCAGGATCGTCTTTGGAAGCTTTGCCGGTCTATCATCTGATCACTAGGAAGTCTGATTATGCTGACTGTTATGCCTATAACGGAGGGAAACAAATAAACCAAGGGACGCAGGCTAGGTTCTATTATAACTGGCAAGGAGCCATGGTTTATGACGGGGTAGTGTATGATAATATTAAGTATAGGCTAAGAGGAGCCAATGGCAGATACCATAATCGAGGGAAGAGGTCCATGCGCTTTCGTTTCAATGAGGGTTCTTTTTTTCAGGCCAGGGACCACAATGGGAAAAAACATCCCAAGAAGTGGAGAACATTAACTACCGGTAAGGGCTTTGATAATCGTGGGACATTGACCTATGGCCTCAATGAGGCAGTATCTATGTATCTTTTTAATAAGATTGGAGTCCCTGGGCCTAGGACTCATTGGGTTCACTGGAGGGTAATAGATGATGAGGATGAGGCTCCAGATCAGTGGAGGGGGGATTTTTATGGTCTCAATTTCGTAGTGGAAACTTATGACGTAAGATTCATGGAGGCGCATGGTTTAGAAAAGGGGAACCTATACAAGTTGATTAATCAGACCTCCGATTGGAGGCAGCAGCAAAGATATCAGGCAGCATTTGCTCCCGACAACGGTCGTGACCATTCAACTATTGAGAGCCAGTTAGACGGTAGAGACTCAGCTGATTTCATAAGAGCTCATGTGAATGTTCATAAGTGGAACCGTTGGCATGCATTAGCTGAGGCGATAAGGCATTATGACTTTTGGCCCAGCGCTAACAAGAACATGGTCTATTATTTTGAGCCTGATTATTTGCCTGCAAATAATTATAACGGGAAGCTTTGGATTTTACCGTGGGACACTGACGCGAGTTGGGGGCCGACCTGGAATAGTGGTCATGATGTAGTTTATAATGCTTTATTTTCTGCTGGTGGTGGTGGTGCTGATGGGAATTCGACGCCAGACCTTTGGCCGGAATATTTCAATGAAGTTAGAGAACTTAGAGACCTTCTATGGCAAGAGGATCAGCTCAATCCAATCATTGACGCTTTTGCGGCGCAAATAGAACAATTGGAAAAGGCAGATGCAGCTAGATGGAAGGGGGCACCTTCAGACGCGGGTACGTATTCGGGAATTGGAGGAGCTGGGGCATCTTCGATAGCGTCTCTTGTCAGAGACATGAAAAGATTCGCTTTCTCAGGAGGGTCTTGGCCCGGAGGCAGTGTAGGTAATGGAGGAAGGGCAGCTCACTTGGATTCATTACAAAGATCAAATGGGGAAGGTGGTAAAGTGCCAAGAAAACCCTCGATCACTTTCAGTGGCGAGGATGGGTTCAAATCTAATGACTTAGTATTTAAGTCTTCGGGCTTTTCAGATCCGCAAGGGGCATCCTCTTTTGAGTCGATGCAGTGGAGGTTAGCAGAAATCACGCCAGTTAGTGACGAGGGGGTTAGGCTCTTGCCGATATTTGGTTTAGGTTCAGAGTGGAAATTCTTGGATGATGGTAGTGATCAAGGAAATGCCTGGAGAAGCGTTGGTTATGATGACAGTGCATGGTCAGTTGGCCTTGCTCCGTTCGGCTATGCGGACAATCAGGTAGTGACTACGATAGATTTTGGAGGAGTGACTTCCGATAAACACATAACGACTTATTTTAGGAAAAAAGTTACCATAGATAACTTCCAAGAGATGGGTGCCATTGTTCTTGGACTGCAACGTGATGATGGGGCAGTGATTTATGTTAATGGAAATGAAGTGGGGCGCTCGCAGATGCCTGGGGGCGAGATAGGTTTTGATACTACAGCATCGGGGTCACGTGAAGAGGACACGATATTTGATTTCGAACTGCCTGCGGAGCTTTTCAATGAAGGAGAAAATGTCATTGCGGTTGAAGTTCATCAGGCCTCT
The DNA here is from genome assembly GCA_014239335.1 of Verrucomicrobiales bacterium. Classification (GTDB taxonomy): domain Bacteria; phylum Verrucomicrobiota; class Verrucomicrobiia; order Verrucomicrobiales; family DEV007; genus EC70. The sequence continues at coordinate 1,931 of JAAZZC010000058.1, read as the reverse complement.
AAGTCTAGTAGTGATATGATTTTTGATTTCAGGATGAGCGGCATGGCACCTACCATTACAAATCCAGATTCTATCAAGTTAGAATGGGACGCTGACTGGGATTCGGGGCCTCTTAATAATTTTGAGGAGTCAATAAAGGTACCTAGCTCAGTTGTTCGGTCCGGATCCGTTTACAGGGCAAGGGTCCGGCATCAGGACAGTACGGGCCGCTGGAGTAATTGGTCAGATCCTATTGAATTTGAGCCGAACGTTCCGGACTTGTCAGATTACAATAGTTCTCTATTGATAACAGAGATCATGTACAATCCTGTTCGTCCAACTAATGAAGAGGCTCAGGCCGGTTACCTAGATGATGATCTTTTTGAGTACATTGAAATTAAAAATATTGGAGAGAAGAATCTTGATTTGCGTGATTTAAGGTTCACTAAAGGCATAGATTTTGATTTTCTTGGTTCACAGAAAGAATTTATAGGCCCAGGCGAATATGTTCTTATAGTTAATAATATAAAGGCCTTTGAGATGCGCTATGGATCAGAGCTCCCAATTGCTGGCCAATGGGATGAGGGTGATCGGTTAGCGAATGGAGGAGAGCAGATTAAGCTTTCTTTTGGTGGTGGAGATCCAGTCATTGAATTTAAATATGATGATGATGATCCATGGCCAGCTCTAGCTGACGGGTCTGGACCATCGATGGTGCTAATAAACTCAAATGATCAGCCAGATTATGATGATCCGCAGAGCTGGAAAGTGAGTTCTTCTTCACTAGGGACACCCGGTAAGGAGGAATCTGGAAAAGTATACTCTGAATGGAAAGATGGTATATTTGGGGGCGGGGATCCTATAGGGAGTAATTACAATGATGATCCTGATGCGGATGGAATGGTGAACGTCTTTGAGTATGCGCTTGGCAGTGATCCACTTGATAGAAAGTCTGTTCCAGACATACAAGTTAAAGTGATAGAGAATGAAGGGAGTAAGTTCATTGGTCTAGTGTATAAAAAAATGGATAATCTTTCTGATGTTGTCTTAAGGATTGAGAGGTCCTTCGATTTACGAAATTGGGAAACTGGTGGTGACTTTACACGTTTGATTTCTAATGAGAATATCGGGGACGAGTATTTGACCGTCACGGAAATAAGCGCTTCGCCTTTAAGTGAAAATGTTCGGCAAAATATAAGATTATCGATACAGTTAATTAGGTAGTTTATTTGGTTCCACTAACCGCAACTCAATTAGATATTTTTAATAGAATGCTACTAAGAAGTTTTAAATTTGGACTTTTATTTCTTTGCCTTCAATTGATTGAAATTGCGCCTAGTGAAGAGATTAAAGATTCTGTAGTTTCCGTTAATGTGATATGCAGTGCTAGTGATAAGGGGTGGGTTTACATTGCTCTCCATGACAATGAGAAAACTTTTCCTAAAAAAGGCAACGACGCGACTTACCTTTCAAAGGCAAAAATATCAAAGGGACAAGTTAAGGCAATCTTCAAGAAAATTCCTCACGGTGATTATGCCGTCAGTGCATTCTATGATGAGAATGGGAATGGCGAATTGGATTATAATTTTCTTGGGATCCCAAAAGAAAGTGCTGGAGTTTCTAATAAGTATTCAGGCTTTCCTAAGTGGGAAAAATCAAAATTTGAGGTGAAGCCTTCTTCGTTAGCAAAGATCATAATTGATCTAAGGTGATAGATCATACTTAAATAATCTCTTTAGGAGAGTAGAGTTTTTTTAAGCAATGATGTCATGGACAACATTTCCAAAAACATCAGTCAATCTCAGGTCACGACTATTGTGTCGGTAAGTGAGCTGTTCATGATTTAGCCCGAGCAGGTGCAGGATCGTTGCATGAAAATCGTGAAATGAGACAGGGTCTTTTACGGCGTACATTCCTAGTTCGTCAGTTTGGCCATGGCTGGTTCCGCCTTT
>JAAZZC010000059.1 GCA_014239335.1 Verrucomicrobiales bacterium | reverse complement strand
GAATTATTTTCATGGAATTGGAATTAATGCTTTAGATTCTACTGCTTCTTCAGAGCTCGGATCAAGAGCGATGAGGCTAATATTTTATTAATGTTTACCCTAACTTCGTTACAAATTCTTTAAGTGTTGTTTTTAAATCGTCATAAAAAACAAAAAACCGTCACATTGCAGTGACGGTTTTTTTAACATTTTTTACAAAAAGAATGATTTTTATTTATCCCTTTGGAAAGTGTCGCGATTGCTTTCTTCAGTCGTTGTCTCATCAGACTCATTATTGGATTCTGATTCTGCTGCTGATTCTGCTGCTGGTGTTGCTGATTCTACTGAAGAATTCTTACTGATCACTGTGGCTACACTGCCTTTTTCAAATTCAATCTTCACATTGTTATCAACCTTAACGGAGACGCTTTGCTTTTTCACGCTAGTCACTAGTCCGTGAATTCCTCCTGCGGTGATAACTTTGTCCCCAATCTTTATAGCATCTATCTGCAATTGGAGTTTTTTTTGTTTTTGTTTTTGAGGTCGAATCAAGAGGAAATAAAAGATAACAAATATCAATATTAGCGGCATGAATGATCCTAGCCCCCCTCCAGCGGGTGCTTGCCCTTCGGCCTGTGCTGTTAAGTAAAAAAGTGTATTAGATAAGTTCATGGGAATAATCAGTCGTGATGTTTTTTGCCTATGCTTGATAGGTATTGTGAACCTAAGAAGAAGTAAATCAACTATTCAATAATTCTTGAAAAAGGTGGTATTATTTTTTCTTGCTGTTTTCTCGTAATTCTTTTCGTAATTTTTCAAATTCCCCACATTCTATAGAGTTCCGTGCCCGCTCGAGTAAATTTATATAATAATAGAGATTGTGGAGGGTAGTTAATCTTATTCCTAAAATTTCTTCTGATTTTATCAAGTGCCTAATGTAGGCGCGGCTAAATCCGTTGCGACATGAATAGCATGCGCATTCTTCGTCTATGGGTAATGGATCAGAAGCGAATCTTTGATTTTTCAAATTCAGTGTCCCGTGAGACACGTAGACGGTTCCGGTCCTAGCAACTCGGGTCGGAAGGACACAGTCAAACATATCGATTCCTCTGGCAATCATTTCTATCATCTGAGCTGGCGTCCCTAGACCCATGGCATATCTGGGTTTATTTTCCGGTAAGAAAGGAACTGAATTATCAACAGCTGCGATCATTTCTTTTTCAGGCTCTCCGACGCTGACCCCACCAACAGCGTATCCATCAAATTTCAACTCAACTAGTCCTTTGGCGGATTGTTCTCTTAGACTCGGATAAATAGACCCCTGAACGATTCCAAAGTGGAGTTGTTTGTGGGAGCTTTCCCCAGCCATAGGGTTATTGTTGTTTATCCATTCCTTGCAACGAGCAGCCCATCGCAAAGTAAGCTCTCCGCTCCTTTCAGCATATGCTTCGTCACATGGGTAGGGAGGGCATTCGTCAAATAGCATCGCTATATCTGAACCGAGTCCGGCCTGAATTTCCATTGATGTTTCGGGTCCTATGAATGTGGGGGAACCGTCCAAATGATTTTGGAAATGGACTCCTTCTTCAGTGATCTTTCTCATTTTTGCTAATGACCAGACCTGAAATCCACCACTATCTGTTAGGATCGGCAGATCCCAGTTCATGAATGAGTGCAGGCCTCCCATTTTTTTGATCGTTTCGAGACCCGGACGAACAAAAAGATGATAAGTATTTCCTAGTATTATTTGAGCTTCTAAGTCCTTTAACTCATGCGGGCTCACGGATTTCACAGTGCCTTGTGTTCCTACAGGCATAAAAATGGGAGTCTCTACAATTCCATGTGCAGTTTTAAGCTGTCCGCGTCGAGCGAATGATTCAGGATCGGTATTTAGAACTTCAAACACGTTGTCGAACCTTAACTCTAGCATCATTTTCGGCAAGTGGCCCTTATTTTACTGTATAATTATTCCTTAAAACATTTTAATGGGCTTCGGTTTGATGCTCACTTTGTCTGGTGCTAGCTTGAGTTGACCATAAATCCCCTCAGTTTTTATTGGTTTTATTATGGTATGATCATTCAATTCCAGAAGGTTACTGTTTTGTTGAAGTGGCTGACATTGGTCATTGTTTTTTACCCATTAATTAGTCAGTCGGATTCTGTTGCTCGGAAGTGGAATGAACAGAACTTGAACGCGATTCGTCTTGATGTTCCTCATCCTCCAGTTCATGCGAGGAATCTTTTTCATGTTTCGGTAGCGATGTGGGATGCCTGGGCTGCTTTTGATAATGTCGCCGTAGGTTATTTGCATAACGAATTAGCAGTTGTGCCTGATGTTGAAAGTGATGGTGTAGATTCTATAGATATTGAAAGGGCCAGAAAAGAAGCGATAAGCTTTGCCGCTTATAGGGTCCTTATGTCTCGTTATCAGAATTCGGTTGGTGCTGATGTGACTAAAGATGCTCTAATTAATCAAATGGTTACCCTAGGTTATGATGAGTCGAACAATTCGACCGAAGGTAATTCTCCTGCCGCTTTGGGTAATCGGATAGCTAATACTGTCCTTTCTTTTTCTTGGAATGATGGATCAGGTGAAGCTGAAAACTATGTGGATCTTACCTATGTGCCGGAAAATGATCCTTTGCCCCTTGATGAACCTAAGTTCACATTATTGACGACATCAGATCCGAGTCGTTGGCAACCTTTGGCATTCGGAGATTTTGCTTTGACTCAGAATGGGATTGAAACGGATCTTATTCAAACCTTTCAAGGTTCTCAGTGGCTTATGGTTAGGCCCTTTGCGTTGCGAAGACAAAGTCCTAGTGGTCTTTATGATGATCCTGGCCCTCCCCCAGTCTTAGGCGCATCAGGGGATCAAAAATTTAAAGAAAACATTAATCAGATTATACGATATAGCAGTTGGCTCGATCCAAGGGACCAAGTTGAAATGAATATTTCTCCCCAAGTTTATGCAAATAATACACTTGGTAGAATGGACGGGGAAGGACATGGTAATAATCCTGTTACTGGTGATACATACCCTGACAATAAGGTTCTAAGAGCTGATTATGGTAGGGTAATCGCTGAGTTTTGGGCTGATGGACCTGACTCTGAGACGCCCCCAGGCCATTGGAATGTGGTTGCCAATGAAGTGACAAATCATCCAAAAATGATCCGTAGAATTGAAGGGAGAGGGCCTGTAGTTAATGATTTGGAATGGGATGTTAAATGTTATTTTGCAATGAATGGGGCTCAGCATGATGCCGCGACAGCAGCCTGGACATGTAAAAGAATATATGACTATGGGCGTCCGATCTCGATGTGTCGTTACATGGGTTCAATGGGGCAATCAACGGATAAAGGTAGTTCAGGGACTTTTGCTGAGCTGACTTATGACCCTGAAGGATTAAAGCTTGAAGCGGGGTTAGTTGAAATTGTGACTCCAGAAAGTGTAATTCCTGGTGAGCGTCATGAGCATTTGTCTTCGAGCATAGGCTCAATTGCTATATATGCCTGGTCAGGAGAACCTGAGGATCCAGAATCTGAGCTAGGTGGTGTTGACTGGATTCCAGCAATAAATTGGCTCCCTTATCAGCGTGACACTTTCGTGACTCCCGCTTTTGCTTCATACGTTTCTGGGCACTCCTGTTTTTCCAGAGCAGGTGCTGAGGTCATGACGAAAATGACGGGTAGTCCTTATTTTCCTGGAGGCTTTAAAGAGCATCTAATACCAAAGGGATCCCTTGAATTTGAATATGGACCTATTGAGGATGTTAAATTGCAATGGGCGAGTTATTATGATGCTTCAGATGAGGCTGGTATTTCTAGGTTGTGGGGGGGCATTCATGTTTTGGTAGATGATTTGCCTGGGCGTGTCATGGGTTCTCGCGTTGGTCTCCGCGCTTACGAGTTAGCAAAAAAATATTGGGATGGAAGTATAATTAAAGAGCCAATTCAGTTTTCCTTTTTGCGAGATGAAACGTTGGGAAAAGCCACTATTAACTGGGACCGTACCATTGGTTTATTTTATAAGGTGCAGTCATCATTTGATCTAGCCAACTGGTGGGATGAAACAGAATGGATCAGAGCAGAAGATGCTTGGGGTAAATTTGAGGATGCTAAGCCATCCCCGGAAAGAGCTTTTTATAGAGTTTTGCGCGCAATTAACGGGTCCTAAGATTTTTTTTCTCTAATAATATTAGCCAGTCCCAGGGAAGGGGAGACTTCATCCATTTAGGGGGACTTGAAAATTCAGTTGACCACGGATATGTGATTTTTTCTGTGCTTGTTATTTTAAATCCAAACCTGTCTGCGAGACATATTAGCTCTTCTTCTAGATAATGCTTAGTAGGTACTCCTCCACAATTAATAATACCTCCTCTGGAAATCATTTTTCCGTCTTTATCTTTTGTATCGAATCCTTCAGTTAATGCTTGTAATGAAGTGTCCCCGTTTCTGATGTTCCACTCGACGAGTCGATATTTTGAATAAAGAGCAGATTCTAGGGAAGGAGTAACTAGAACTAGAAATCCACCTGTCCGGATAGATTTTCGTACATTACGCCAGATTTTTTCTCGATCACTAATTGAAGGGCTCAGAATTACATTAATGCAAAGAGCCATATCCGATGGTTTGAATTTTGGTGACGATGTCCGAAGGTCATACACGCTAAGACTTAGGTTTTTGAGATGTTTGTGGGACCGTTTTGCTGCATTTATCATCTCTTGTGAATAGTCAAATGCTTCAACGCTTTTGAAGTGGTTAGATAGCAGAGGCAGGAACTTCCCTGTTCCGCAACCAAGATCGATTGCTGTTTCTTTTTTTATCCCTAATTCTTTAATGATCGATTCTATTTTACCGTTTTGATCATTATCATAAACGCTAAGAATGTTTCCCTCGTAATTAGTTGCAAGCTCTTTCCAATCTTCAGCTTCCATGAGGTTATTTATTGTTTTTTTTATCCGGATATTCAATTAGACCAAGAGAGTCGAGGAAAGAGTCCATTTTGTTTACGGTATCAGTGTATGCGGTCCCATCACCTCTTCCAAAGTTAAAGAATCCATGCTTTTCATCATCATAAGCATGCAATTCGCAGCGGAGGCCTAGTTCATTCATTTTCTTTTTGAATTGAAGGACATTATTAAAAGGCACGGTGGTATCCGCGCTGCCATGAAAAATGCAGGTAGGTGGTGTTTTCTTATTAATATGATGCAAAGGAGAAATTTTTTTCCAGTTCTTCCCTAGGCGATTATTGCCATAACCTGAAGGGGAGGTATCACAGACTGGATTGAAGAGAATTAGGGCAGTGGGTACAGAAGAGAACTTAAGGTCGCCTGATTCGAACCCAGTAATAGTTCCAGTGCAGGCGGCTACGTGCCCTCCAGCCGAACCACCCGCCGCGACGACCTTATTTGTATCTATTCCGAGTAGATTAGCATTCGCGCGAACCCATCGAATTGCGGATTTACCATCTTCAACGCACTGCATTGGTTCTGTACCGTGACTTTTTTTAGTTCGATATTCAGCACTTATTGCGATCAAACCTTTTTTAGATAGGTGTCGGCAGTGTGGGTAAAATTGTTTTGGAGTGCCGCCGGTCCAGCCTCCGCCAAAGAAGAAAACAATGGTTGTTCTTTTATCAGATCCTTTCCAATTTTCAGGTTTAAAAACGTGAAGCTCTATACTTGATTCTTTAAACTTTTTGAACGCAACTTTTTGATTAGGACTACTTGATTGAGCATGAAGAATCTTTGGAGTCAGTAAAAGAGTGAGTATGCATAACGCTTTGCTATTCATTCTCAGTATGCTGAGAAAGTTTTTTTTGTTTTGCAAGCAAGCATGGAAATATTCTCTAATGAGGCTTTCCGGTCCTATACAAATGATTTATAGAATTTTTATTTAGTGTACGCCCGAAGACTGCTAATTCATCAATTCTACCTATGAAGTACCTGATGGGAGTTTTTCCGTTTGAGGTTTTCATGCTGGAATTTCCAATTTCTGCGTTACCAAATTTTATGGAAGTTAAACCGTTTTTCGGGAACTTATGTTCTGATATTTTCTGAGAATTTAAATAGTGGGTAACTTTCTTTTCATTGGAATTGCAAACACTGACAAAGTGCAGCCACTTTCCGAGCATGTTTCGGTTAAGTATTACTGAAGAAGTGAAGGCGTGCGTTTTTTTATTTTGATCGTTCTGTATTTTGAGGGTGATTTGTCCTTTATTAGTTAGTGCCCAGTCCATTGAGTTGCTTAATTTTTCACTGCTTGATAGGAGAGAGGTCGTGCGCCTGGGCATTGCATCCAAGCGAACCCATAGTGAAAGAGTGATTGTTTGGTGAGACTCTGTGGATTGAAAGTGAACTCGATCGCTTGGACTTTTAAATTCAAGACTGCCTTTGGATGGCCATCTACCGTTTGTCCACCGGCATCCGACAATGGCTCCGTGGGAGAATTGGTCTTGAAATGAGGCTTGGTTCACGAGGCTACGTTCACGAGGCCCTTGCCCTTCAAAAGTGTAGAGGGCTAATATATCCTCATCTGCTCGCATCTCTTCGATTAAGTCTTGCCATTTCTGATGGCGCATTGTCGAATTTTCAAGGGACGTTTGTGCCAGTTCCGAATATGAAATAAAAGCCATGGAGTTAGCTGGAATTTTCTGAATGCTATTGGGCTGAATACGAACAGCTTCTCCGGACCGAAGAGATCGCAAAGTTTTTGAGTTCTGCTTTATTGGATCTTCATAAATGTCTACTAATCCACTGAAACAATGAACTTCAGTTAAATGTCCATCTTCCTCGATGTTCATTCCAAATTCTGTTCCTAAGTCAATGACTTCGATTTGGGGTGTTGAGACGCTAAATCCACAGGCTTGCGGTGGCACCTGAGCTCTGATTCGTCCTTCTCGGAGGATTGCGCTGTTCTCGGAGGTGAGTTCAAAAACGGCAGGTCCTTCAAGGATAACTCTTGCTCCTGAGTAGAACTCTATGGCTGTGATGCCTGATTCAAGAATAATCTCTCCAGGATAAAGAATTCCGTTGGTTTTAGTAGGTTGCATTCCGTTATCGACGAAATTTGCGCCTACTGATTCCATGAGGATAGCCAGTCCGTCATGAGTGATGGGTTCAACTTGTACTGCTTTTGCGTCGGTAGGAGCAATGCTAATGCGCTTATTTAGGAGAAGTGATAAGGAACCTGCGAATATGATAACGGCAGCGGCAGCAGCGATCCATGGCAGAGGTTTCCAGCTCGGGGTGAGTATCTGTTTAGTGGACTGGCCCTTATAAAACTGCGACGTTGATTGTGAGATTTGAATGGGCACCGTATCAGTACTGATTTCGACCGGCATTTTAGCTCCTAATTCTAGGTCCATTTGCACACACAATTCAGTGTAATCGAGATAGAATTCACAGGCTTCTGGATCTCCGGAAAGAATGCTCTCAATTCGCCTTAATTCCTCTTCAGTTGCGACGCCATCGTGGAGTTTTGAAATGAGTATTTCGATCTCTGTAAACCTATCTTCTGATTTCCTCATTATGTTGAGTTTTGTCCTGTGCTGAAAGTCTAATGTGTCTCAACCCGTTTGAAGTGCAGTGAGTGTTTTTTCGACACATAACATTAGGTTGTGACGAATACGGTAAAGAGTTTGTGAAATGGCTCCGACAGTTCTTCCCTGATCCGCGGCGATCTTTTGAACTGAAGCGCCTGGCTTGTACCGTTCTTCTACGAGGGTACGATGATTTTCAGATAGTTTTAAAATGCAACTTTTCAGCGCCTTGATTCTATCAGCTGCAGCGTCCTTAGCTATACGCTCGTCATTGCGTTCGGATAGATAATCAAGAATTTCATCATCAAAGACCAATTTTTCTCTGGCCATTTTTCTTCTAAACGAGAGAACATGGAAGTAGGCGACTTTACATGCCCATGCGTTGAAATTAGTTCCCTCTTCAAAAGTGCCCGCCTTTTTCCAAACCGTGATGTTAGTTTCTTGTAAAAGGTCTCGCGCTCTGTTGCGGTCTGGAATTAAAGTCAGCAAGTAACCATATACTGGTCCCTGTGCCTCTGTGAGGAGTCGGACAAACTCTTCGGAATCTGACTTCATAAATTAAGAGAATATTCTAGATGTTCACTATTATATGTTCAAATCAATGAAAATCTAACTTAAGCTTTTTAAGGATGATTATTTTTATATTGGAAGCTTTGTTTCATTCGAGTATGATAAGGGATGAATGGTAATTAATGAATGGAAGTTAATAATAGAAACCATTTTATATTTTTGGTCTGCCTCTTTTGTTTTGTTGGCTGCCTGCAGCTTTTAAGAGCAGATGAAAGAAAAGGCCCAAAAGTACATTGGGCTTTCCAATCTATAGAACGGCCGCTAGTTCCTGAGTCAGCTGCAGGTGACCCTATCAGATGGTTTATTTTAAAGTCACTCAATAAAGAAAGAATCGATTTGTCTTCCTCGGCGGGTCGTCGTGATTGGGTTCGTAGGCTGTATTATAACTTGATAGGACTTCCTCCAAGTTCAGCTAAGCTTGTAGCATTGGGCGATGACGCGCGGTCTGACTCCGAACTTTCACGGGACTTAGTAGATGAATTGCTTGACTCGCCTAGGTATGGAGAGCACTGGGCTCGCCTTTGGCTGGATGTCGCTAGATATTCGGATACGAAGGGTTATGCGTATGGGTCCGAAGAATTTAATTTCCCACATGCTTGGCTTTACCGTGACTGGGTCATTGATGCTTTTAACAAAGATCTGCCATATAAAAAATTCGTTTTAATGCAATTGGCAGCTGACCTGATGCTGGGTAAGGGGCTTTGTGACCAATCTGATCTAGCGGCGATGGGATACCTTACTCTTGGCAGGAGATTTATCAGTGTTGAACCGGACATTATAGATGACCGGATTGACGTTGTTACGCGCGGGTTGATGGGCCTTACAGTTTCATGCGCCCGTTGTCATGATCACAAGTTTGATCCAATACCTACAAAAGATTATTATGCTCTTTATGGTGTTTTCAAAAGTTCTCACGAAGAGCTCATTGCCTTGGATCTTCAAAAGTCTAGTCCTTTGGCCGAATTAAATAAAAAGAAGCATTCCCTTGCTCAAGAATTTGAAAAGAAAGCGCTCGAGCTGGAGTCGCGGTTTTTGGTTCGTGCTGGGGAATATATGTTGGCTTCCCTTAACATTGAGGCGGTTCCTCCTCCAGATTTTGCAGAAATCATCGAAAAAGATGACCTGAATCCTGCTCAGATCCGTCGCTGGTATGAGTATTTGATTCAGAATAATCGCAAGATGGATCCGGTTTTTGTGCCGTGGCTTGCTTTGGCAAAACTAAATGAAAAGACTTTTACGGAAAATTCTTCAAAAATATTAGATGATCTTCCAAATGCTAATGCGCTTGTAATTTCCAAGCTTAGTGAGGGGCCTCTAATGGGTATGTCTGATGTGGCCAATTGCTATGCTAAACTTTTTCAGTCCGTTGGAAAAATCGCTCAAAGTTCGGCCGATCAGAAACAATTAGTCAATGTCGTTTCTGGTAAAGGGTCGCCGATTAGAGTTGCAAGGGATTACATTCATGATGTGGAGTGGTTGTTCGATGAAGGATCCAAGACTCCCCTGAAAAAAAAATTAGCAGACATTGAACGGGAGATTATCAAGCTTGGCAAAGATGCTCCTCATTGTCTCATTTTGGCTGATCGTTCTGTCCCTTTAAATGTTAACGTCTTCAACCGTGGTGATTATTCAAATCAGGGTCAGCACGTTGAGCGGGGTTATTTATCCATGTTTAGTCAAGGGATCGGGACTAAATTTACTGAGGGCTCAGGTCGGCTCGAATTGGCTAGAAAAATTGTTTCAAAAGATAATCCTCTAACGGCCAGAGTCATTGTTAATCGCATATGGAGATCGCATTTTGGTGAAGGGTTGGTTAAAACTGAAAGCGATTTTGGTCTGAGGAGTCGTGCCCCAAGCCATCCTGAACTTCTTGATTTTTTAGCTTCCGAATTAATTGATTCAAGTTGGTCAATTAAACATGTTCAGCGACTCATTGCGACCTCTTCAGTGAGTAGGATATTTTCTTCAGCATTTCCTACAAAGGACCCGGGGAATCGTCTTTTGTCTGTTTATCCTCGAAGGCGCTTAAGTTTTGAATCTATGAGGGATACCATGTTGTCTATTTCTGGTGAACTTGACTCGCAGGCTGGGGGGCCTCCCAAAGAATTGTTTGGCGGAGAGGCTTCGACACGACGTAGCATTTATGGAAAGATTGACAGGCAATTTCTTCCTTCGGTTTTGAGGGTCTTTGATTTTGCTAATCCCGAATTGCATGCGCCTAGGAGATATCGGACGAATGTCCCCCAACAGGCTTTGTTTCTAATGAATTCAAAGTTCACCATTGATCGGGCAAAGGCTTTATCTCTTAGGGTTCATAATGATTATCCAGACGGGGACACAAAGGCAAAGGTCATTAGATTCTATGAATATGTTTACGGCAGACGGCCCCATTCAGAAGAGGTAAATCAGTCTGTTCTTTTCATTGAAAATTCTAAAAACAACGAGAAAGAAGCTCAAAGTTTGGCCAAAGCTTGGTCTTACGGATTCGGTGAATTTGATAAGGGTTCGGGGAAAATAACAAATTACAAAGCATTGCCTTCTTTTGATGGTTCTGCCTGGGGAGGTGGACCTAAGTGGCCCGATCCTACCTTGGGATGGGTCAGACTAACCGCTGAGGGTGGTCATGTGGGTAACAGTGTCAAGCATGCTGCTGTTAGGCGCTGGAAGGCGCCATCATCATCACAGGTTCAAATAAAAGGATTCATATCGAAGGTGGAAGCATGCGGAGACGGTATCAGGGCGTGGGTTACAAGTAATCGGAAAGGATTAATTGCCAATTGGGAGGTTGAATTTGATAAAGAGCAACCTGCTATTATAAAGGACCTAGAAGTGGAAGAAGGTGAGATAATCGATTTCATTGTCGATTGTGGAGAGATGGGTGATTTTTACTGTGATGGATTCCTTTGGGCTCCTATTATAAAATCCATGAAGGAGGAGATTTCCTGGTCAGCCCTGACTCATTTTTCAGGTAAGGGTAATGATAATGTTAGCCTGAGTGCTTGGCAGAGATTTGCTCAAGCATTATTAATCTCTAATGAAGTGATGTTCTTAGATTAATTTTATTTGTCATCGATATGAATTCTTTTTCTTTTAATTCTAGCAGGCGTAATTTTCTGCATCGATGCGGTTTAGGGCTCGGGGCTCTCGGGCTTGAGGGAATTCTTCAAGCCGAAGGTGCAATGAATCCTGTCAGGAATCATTTTCCCATCAGGGCAAAGAGGGTAATTCATTTTTTCCTGAATGGCGGGCCTTCGCATGTTGATACTTTTGATCCAAAGCCCTCCTTAAAAAAATATGAAGGAAAGGAATTGCCATTCGGTAAACGCAGAACAGAGCGAAAAACTGGAGCAGCTTTTCCTTCACCTTTTGAATTCAAAAAGTATGGTTCCAGTGGAATAGAATTCAGCAGTATCTTTCCTAAGATTGCAGAATTTGCTGATGACATTGCAGTTATCCGATCCATGAAGGCGGAACTGCCTAATCACGAGCCTTCACTCATGCTGATGAATTGTGGAGACTCGATCCTGAGCCGCCCGAGTGTTGGGTCGTGGGTCACTTACGGGCTAGGGTCAGATAACAAAAATTTACCATCATTCGTTTCCATGAGTCCGGGCGGCTATCCAATTAAAGGAGCGCAGAATTGGCAGGCAGGTTTTCTTCCAGGGATTTTCCAAGCGACCTTCATTGATAGTAATCATAATAAAGTCGATAAGCTTATCGAGAATATAAGGCCTTTAGGTCAAGACCCTAAGTCCCAAAGGAAGCAACTCGATTTTCTTAATTATTTAAATTCGAAACATCTCAAGGAAAGGGGGGAAGATCAATTGCTGAATGCAAGAATCCAAAGTTTCGAATTAGCTTATCGTATGCAAATGGATGCGACAGACGCTTTTGATTTAGAACGTGAGCCAAAATACATACGGGATCTTTATGGGCAGCACGTTCATGGAAGGCAGACCCTAATCGCTCGTCGTCTCCTTGAACGTGGAGTTAGGTACGTGCAATTATGGCATGGAGCCGGACAGCCCTGGGATAATCATGACAAGATCAAAGAAAATCATTCAAAGTTGGCTTCTCAGTTGGATTCTCCGGTGGCTGCACTTCTACAAGACCTTAAGCAACGAGGAATGCTTGATGATACCCTAGTGATTTTTGGAGGAGAGTTTGGCAGGACTCCTACAGTAGAACTTACAGGCAGCGGTAAATCTAAGTTTGGAAGAGATCATAACCCATACGGTTTTAGCATTTGGTTGGCTGGTGGTGGAATTAAGGGAGGAACAGTGTATGGAGCTACAGATGAGTTTGGCTTTGAGGCCGTTGAGAACACTGTCACGGCTCATGATCTTCACGCTACAATATTGAGTTTACTAGGCTTTGATCACGAGAGTTTCACTTATAGATATTCAGGAAGAGACTTTAGGCTAACTGATGTTTCTGGAAAAATTATTAAAGATATTATTTCTTGAGAAATTCTCTAACTTTTCAGTTTAAATAGTTTCTCTGAGTCCTCGTCGGGTATCTATTTTTTCCAGCGGAAGCTTTCGCCCTCGAGGATCAGGTCACGTTTTGATCTTCTCTTTGGGGAGGGTTTGGCAAAGGTCTTTGGTGCCTTGGCGGCGAGGTGCTTCTTGACCTTGGCATGCCCGGGATCCTCCGCCAAGTTGCGCCACTCATTGGGATCCTTTTGCACGTCGTAGAGTTCCTCACTGCCGTCCTTGTACTTTATATATCGCCAATCCCGATTCATGATAGCGTAGGATCCGGGGAACATGTGGGGCAGGTAGACATCACGATCCCCGGCCCTGGCCGGTTCGGCGAGGGTGGTGGCGATGGATGAACCCTCGAGCTTATGAGGGGTCTTCGGGAGAGCGCACAACTCGACGAGGGTGGGATACATGTCGATTAGGCTGACAGTGACATCGGTGGTGATTCCCCTTGCCATACCTGGACCGGCCCAGATGAAGGGTACATTAGAGGTTCGTTCCCACAGTGTGTGCTTGCCCCAGTCGCCTTTTTCACCGTGGTGGTAGCCGTGATCGGACCACAGCACAACAATGGTATTATCCGAGTAGGGGCTAGCTTCTAAGGCGTTCAGCACGTGGCCGATCTGGGCATCGGCATAGCTCATGCAGGCCAAATAACCGTGCAGGGCCTCTTGCACAGCCTCGAGTTTGACTAGGCGCTGGTGGATTCTTGAGCGGTTGATTTTCTGTCGCCTGATGTTTTCCGGCAGGTCGTCGAGGTCGTCTTTTTTATATGGAGGCAGCTTAATTTCGCTGCGCTTGTAGAGGTCGAAATATTTTTGTGGGCAATAGTTGGGGAAGTGCGGGGCGTAAAGTCCCACAGCGAGAAAGAATGGAGTGTTCCATTTCCTTCCCAGTTGATCGATTGTCCACTGAACACGCATACTGTCAGCGAGCTCGTTCTCGCGCTCGTTTGGGATAGGGCCGAACTCCATGAAACTGCCGTTACTCTTGGGCGCTCCGGGTGTGCGGTGATAAGTGCCGTATGGCCTCGGGTCAGGAAAGGGGACCTCATCCGACCAGGAATCCATCGGATACCCTGTTTCCCTTTGCCGCCGGGTGCGGACATGGAAGTCGTCCCAGCCTCGCAGGTCGACAGCACCCGCAGGATGATGGAAGAGTTTGCCGGTTCCCATGGTGCGGTAACCGCCGATCTTGAAGCTTTCTTGCAGGGGGCGTATCTGTGGATGATCAACAAAGTAGAGAGCGCTGTCGTAACATCCTGTGGTGGAAGCGAACTGCCCGGAAAATATGGCGGCCCGGGAAGGGGCGCAGAAGACACCGGCGGTGTGGGCATTGGTGAAATTAACCCCGCGCTTGGCCAAACGATCAATATTCGGAGTAATTGCAACCGGCGTGGTCCCATGGCAACCAACCCAGTCATTCATGTCGTCCACAGCGATGAACAACACGTTGGGTTTTCCGGTAGAAAGGTCCGAAGTCGCAATGATCAGGGAGATCGCCACAAGTGTCCTTGCTTTTTGATATGTCATGGATTGGAAGGGTATAAACAACTTTTTAGTTTTTTTAGGGTATACTTTCTATACCTGAGATCCTGTTCGGTTAATGCGATCTCGCGCAGCGGAACCCGACATTGACGGAAAAGTTCACGGGGTTGCTACTGATCCGGTGAGAGCTTCGCAGGTCATTATTGCCGTGGCCAAAGGAGCCGCCACGCAATACCTGACCACCAGCCTTAAAACCGACAGGGTTTTTTTGTGGCAGGGTCTGGTAAGGATCCTGTCGATCCCAGCACCATTCGTAGATGTTTCCGCTCATGTCGTGCAGGCCAAGATGATTGGCTTTCTTCGACCCAACGGGCTGAGGATGATTATTGGGGGCTGGGCTGTTGAACGGGAACCACGCCACTTCGCTAGTGGCTTTGATGTCGGAACTGTTTGCAGAAGCGCCACTGGCAAAATCACCGGGGGCGAAGTCCCCTTTATTGCGGAAGCGTGCCGCATATTCCCATTCCGCCTCGGTCGGCAACCGGAAGCCCTTGGCGCTACGATCGAACACAGCCGCCTGGAGGTTACCGGCATTTGAATGCCTGGAATCTCTGATCACGGCATTGTCAGCGGTTTTGTAAACTGGTTCAAATCCCTCCATTTCAGAATACGCGTTGCACCATACCAGCGCATCCCATGCGCAGATATCCGTGACCGGTTGGTTATTTCCCGCCATTGCCGGTGCCCATGGTGTTCCTGCCCGGCCCTGCAGGTGGAAGGCATAACCGTTGGTGGAGGCAAAGGATTTCACTTCTATCCAAAGCTTGTAGGTTGTTTCAAACTTGGCGATATAGAAGGGGCTTAGTGTCACCTTGTGCTCGGGTGTAGCAACACCCTCAAAGCCCATGTTAAACTCCCCTCCCTTGACGTAGACCATTGCCGGCGTTGACTTGATGGACTGGAGTTGCGTGGTTACATCAGCCCTTGCTGCCGCGATTTGCTTATCGACCTTTTCCTGGAGTACCGCTAGGTCAAAGGCGGCCTTCTTCTTTACGGCCTCGAGTTGTTCTTTTGCCACCTTCCTAGTTGCAGCAAGGTTGCCCTCAGAGAGTTTTTTGACGATGGAAAGTTCCCTCTCTGCCTTCTTGGCCGCGGCACGGTCTGCGACAGCCTGTTTCCTGACTTTTTCCAGTTCGAGTGTGGCTATATGTTCATCGACCTTGGTCTGTTCTCTGGCCTTGGCGATTTCCTTTTGAGCCTTCTTTTCGGCGTCAATTAGGTCCTTTTCTGCCTGTTCTTTCACGACAGTCAGGTCCCTTTTAGCCTTTTCTTTGGCGGCACTCAAGTCCTTGGCGGCTTGCTCTTTCAGTGTAGCGACTGCGTCATTATTGTTTGAACATCCCGTGCCAGCCAGCAGCACTAGGATCACGAAACCGCCCAGGTAGTAGATCCTCTTAAATTTACTCATAATTGAGTAAATTAATGCAATTTCAATGTAGAAGAAACAAAAATGTTGCGCTGCTGCTGCCGAAGCGAATCACGGAGCAGCTACAGATCAGAATTTCGTCTATCCCATCTCCAGTCGAGGCATTGTCAATTACCACCGCAAAAGCGCTAAGCGTGTGCCAACGAGCGAGGGTGAAGTTAAACTTTTAAATTATTTCGTAGCGTTCATCGCTTGATTAAGGGTTCTAAATCCTTCAGAATTTAATTCATGATTAGAGAATCTGTGAACTTATCATTTTTAGCGTGTCTTATTAATTTTCTTTTGATCAATACCATTACTACGAACCTTCAAGCAGAAACTTTGAATCTTACTTTAAGAAATAGTGTCCGATCTGTTCATAGTTGGCAGAAAGCCGAATGGAATCCTAATGAAGTGGCTATTGTCATTTGTGATATGTGGGACTCTCACCACTCGGTCACCGCGGTGCGTAGAGTCAATGAGTTTGCTCCTCGCTTGAATGAAGTTATAAAATCCCTCAGGAAATCTGGAGCCACAATCATTCATTCCCCGAGTGATTGTATGCCCAAATATAAGGACCATGATGCAAGGAAACGAGCATTAGCGATCCCATTGGCCTTGGATTTGCCAAAAGAAATTTCTTCATGGTGCCATCGCATACCTGGAGAGGAAAAAGCTTCTTATCCAATAGATCAGTCAGATGGGGGAGAAGATGAGGATGAGTTTGAGAACCAGCAATGGGCCGAACGTTTAAAATCTGAAGGACGTAATCCGGGAACTCCATGGCTTAGCCAGACTCCGGTCCTTGAAATATTGGGAAAAGACTTTGTAGCTTCTGAAGGTGATGTGGTTTGGAATATTTTAAGGCATAATAAAATCAAGCATGTCATCCTTGCAGGTGTACACACTAACATGTGTGTTCTTGGTAGGCCATTCGGTTTGCGCCAAATGGTAAGATACGGCATGAACACGGTTCTCTTGCGAGACGGAACTGATGTGATGTATAATCCTGAAAAGTGGCCTTACGTCAGCCATTTCACTGGCCTTGACCTGGTAATTAGGCACATTGAAGAAAATGTTTGTTCCACTATAACAAGTGATCAAATAATTCGTGGTCAGCCTTTTAGTTTTACGCATGACAAGCGACCTCATCTAGTCATTGTTTCCTCATCTGAAAGGGTCCTTGATTGGAAAAGTTTTGCGAGGCATTTCTTTGATGCTGATTTTCGTGTAGATTATGTTGATTCAGATACAGGAAAAGGAATGAATGACATCAGTAATGCGGATTGCCTTTTGTTAGCTGATGAAATTAAGACTGAGCAGGTCAATGAATTGATTCGAGCTCATGTGGCTGCGGCAAAACCTGTGATAGGAATAGGGAAAGCTTCTATTCTAGCGAAGCATCAGGTGTTTGGTGTCGTTGAAGGGCCTAATAAAAAGGGAGCTCAGAAAATTGAATGGGCTAAAAATGAAGCAAAGCATCCTTTGACGTTAGGATTCAAGTCCAATGAATGGTCAGTAGAAGGGGCTTCAGATAGTCTTGCGATAGATGATGGAGTCGTTCCCCTTTTCCATGGCAAGACAAATAGTAATGGATTAGTTGAACTTCTTGCCTGGTCCTTTGCAAGAACTGATAGTGGAAGATCATGCGCGACTCTCTTGACCCTTCTTGAAAATAAAAACGATTCATATTTTCAGCGATTCTTATTCAATTCTGCTCGGTGGGCGACTGGAGAATTAATTTCCAACCAATTGCCGGTGGACCCTGATCTGCGCCGATCAAATGAAGGTTGGGTCGTTAGAGGAAATTTCCGCACTTCCAGATCGCTTGGATCAAAGCACTTGGACGTAAGAACATTAATTCGAATCCCTGATCCATTGCCTAATATTCAGCGATCTTTCAAATGGGAATCAGTTCCCGGTTCTGTTGTTTACATTAATGGTGCAGAGCTAAAGGAGAGTAAACCCGGGCATTGGTTAATTCCTTCAAAACTTTTAAAATCCGGGGACCTGAATTTGGTTGTGGTGAGGGTAAGTAAGTCAGATCCTTTTAAAAGCCCGCCGACAATATTCAGTACAAAAGAATCATTTAAACTGGCCACAAAACATTGGCAAGAAAAACACTCTGATGAAGCAATTGACCCTAATTTTCCGATACCCCCTCAATTCGGTGCTCCAACGGATCTGATTCAGGAATGGCCACAAAGAAAATAATCTATGCTATCCCAAGCATTGCGATTAAGTTAATAATACTTATTTATTTTAAGTGCCGCTATTTTTTTTAGATTAAATGTTACCGAAATGCTCATACATTGTTGTGATTATTGCAATTTCTGCAGTGATATCGGGATCATTTGCTGAGGAGAAGGTTAAGCAAGATTGGTGGTCTAGGGAGCCCTTAAAAGAAATTAAGGTACCGATTGGAGAGAAGGATAATCCGATCGATCGATTCATTGTTTCAAAATTGAAAGAACAAGGATTACTTAATTCTAAGATAGCGGACCGGAGAGTTTTAATTCGACGGCTCTACTTCGATTTGTGGGGAATGCCCCCAACTCCCAAACAGGTTAATGACTTTATTAAGGATCCTGAGCCAAATGCGTATAAGAGCTTAGTGGATAAGCTTCTCCTTTCTCCACGATACGGAGAACGCTGGGCAAGGCATTGGTTGGATGTGGTTCATTATGGTGAGACTCATGGTTATGATAAAGACAAGCCAAGGCCCAATGCTTGGCCTTACAGGGATTATGTCATTCGCGCATTCAATGAAGATAAACCTTATTCTCGGTTCATAAAAGAACAGATCGCCGGAGATCTTCTTTGGCCGGACACGTTAGATGGTATCGTTGCTACAGGATTCATTGCTGCTGGCCCTTGGGATTTCATTGGCCATGCGGAAGTGCCAGAAACCAAGATTGATGGGAAGGTGGCTCGTCATTTGGATCGAGATGATATGGTAACTACCACGATGAATACTTTCACTTCTCTCACGGTCCAATGTGCTCAGTGCCATGATCACAAAAGAGATCCGGTGACTATGGAACACTATTATTCATTGCAGTCAGTGTTTGCGGCATTAGACCGCGCTGACCGTCCCTATGATGTGAAGTCCGACATTGCGTCGGAGAGGCAAAAGCTTAGAGAGGAGAAAAAACAGACAGAGCAAATTATTGCTGAGAACAAAAAGAAAATCGACGCTAGCCGTACTCCAGAAATCGTTTCTCTTCAGAATCAAATCGAGTCCATAGAGAACAAGCTCAAAGCCGCCAAAGGTGATCAGAAAGGCCGGTCAGCTAGGTACGGATATCATAGTCAGGTAGCCTCGGTTCAGGGAACCAAGAAATGGGTTCAAATCGATTTGGGCTCTCAAAGAAAAATTAGTAGCGTGGTCTTGGCCGGTGCTAATGAATATGGATTTTCGGACTTTGGTTTTCCTCACCGGTTCCGCTTGGAAATGTCTAATGATTCTGAATTCAAAGAATCAATAATAATCTCTGATAATACTGGTTCAGATTTTCCAAGGCCAGGATCAAAGCCAGTGCTACTTAATGGAGATGGTTCAAAGGCGCGTTACGTTCGTTTGACTGCAACTAAGCTTTGGAGCCGCCGTAACAAAGGGCAGCCCGAAACAAACGATTGGATATTTGCTATGGGCGAAATGGCAGTCATTTCCAACAAAGAATTGTTAGAAGTTAAAGAAGTGACAGCTCTGGATAGCATTGAGGGCAATGAACGTTGGGGAAAGTCTAATCTCATTGACGGCATCTATGGCACCCATTCCCTAGAGTCATTAATTGGGAGTGAGGAAAGTAAATCGAATGGATATCATAGTGCTTTTGCTAAAGAGGTGAACACACGGAAGTGGGTCCAGATTGAACTACCGAAAATTCAATCAATTGATAAAATTGTTATTTATCCTGCTCGTCCAACGGACTTTCAAGATACTCCAGGATTTGGTTTTCCTGAAAGATTTAAGATTTTACTGAGTGACCGGGAGGACATGACAGGCGCCGATATCATCATTAATGAAACGGATTCTGATTATGTGAATCCGGGAGAAGATCCGGTAGTTTTTGATATTGATACAAAGAGTGGTCGCTACCTTAGGCTTGAGGCGACTAAATTAAATCATCCAAGGGGCAGCGGTGGACCCATGCTAGCCTTATCTGAGATGCGTATTTTCAGCGGTTCTGAGGAGATCGCTAGGAATGCCAGAGTTACTTCGCTAGATACAATTAATAGTGGTTTGTGGCATCGAAGAAATCTTGTGGATGGATATACTAGCAGACGACGCATTGTGGATGATGTTACTGAGGGGCTTTTGAGGCTTGCCAAATTGAAGCCGGATGAATCTGAGAAAAATCTTAAGGAATTAAAGGTAAGATATAAGGATCTTCTAAAATCTAGTATTGATCTGAAATTGATAGAGGAGAAGGAAAGATTGGCCAAATCTTTGTCCAGTATCAATTCGGGGCTCAATGCTTTACCTAAATCCAAAATGGTATATGCCGGTACCGTTCATTCTGGAAGTGGATCATTCACGGGTAGGGGTCATGCCGGAGGAAAGCCACGGGACATTTTCGTTTTGCATAGAGGAGAGGTCACTGATCCGAGAGAACCTGTCAGTCCCGGAACTGTACCTGGTATCGTTCCGGAGATTTCACATCAATTTAATTTACCAGAAGACCATAAAGAAGGGGACCGTCGTGTTGCATTAGCTGAATGGATATCTCACAAAGAGAATACTCTAACGTGGCGCAGCATAGTGAACCGAGTCTGGCATTATCATTTTGGTCGAGGAATCGTTGATACGCCGAATGACTTTGGCCGGATCGGATCAAAGCCGACTCATCCTGAATTACTAGACTGGCTTGCTATTTGGTTCCGTGATAATGGTGGCTCTGTAAAAGAATTGCATCGTCTTATACTAAATAGTGAAACATATAAGCAAGTCAGTGATCATCACCGAGAAAATGCACTGACTGATATTTCAAACAAGTATCTTTGGCGTCAGAACCGGAGAAGGCTCGATGCTGAATCTCTCAGAGACACGGTACTTTTTGTTTCCGGGAAAATGAACTTTGAAATGGGCGGTCCTTCTTTCAAGGATTTTGTGATTGAGAAGCCTCAACATTCTCCACACTATCAGTATCATAAGTATGACCCTGATGATCCGTTAACGCACCGCCGTTCTGTTTACCGGTTCATTGTTCGTTCCCAACCTCACCCATTCATGGAAACTTTTGATTGTGCTGACCCTTCGCAATTAGTAGACAAGAGGGGTGAGACGACTACCGCATTGCAGGCCCTTGCCCTCTTGAATAACCATTTCATGGTCAAGATGTCTCAAAGATTTGCTGAAAATATTTCTGAAAATCCTGATCCTGTTCGAATAGCATTTGAGTCAGCCCTTTCTAGGATTCCTTCTGAAGACGAATTGGTATTGCTTCGTTCATATTCGGAACAACACGGTCTCGCGGCAACTTGCCGAATCATTTTTAACCTGAACGAATTTTCCTTCATCGATTAAATGAATAGACGTGATTATTTATGGCAATCAGGAGGTGGTCTGGGAGGCATTGCGCTCTCATCAATGCTTGGAGCGGATAGGCTTGAAGGCTCAAATTCTGGTCCAGTGCTTAACCAACCTCATCATCCTGCCAAGGCTAAGCGTGTCATTCAATTATTCATGGGTGGAGCAGCAAGCCACATTGATTTGTTCGATTTCAAACCCGCACTAATCAAACATCATGGGGAAAAGTCAGATTTCGGAGAACCTGTCGAAGCGTTTCAAAATGGTCTGGGGCCTTGGATGAAACCGGTCTGGGAATTC
The DNA here is from genome assembly GCA_014239335.1 of Verrucomicrobiales bacterium. Taxonomy (GTDB): domain Bacteria; phylum Verrucomicrobiota; class Verrucomicrobiia; order Verrucomicrobiales; family DEV007; genus EC70. The sequence continues at coordinate 21,839 of JAAZZC010000059.1, read as the reverse complement.
AAACCGTACGGGCGCTCTGGGAAGATGCTTGGAGAAACTGTTTCCAAATTAGGTGAGGTCGTGGATGACATGGCCTTCATTCATGACCTTATAGGCAAGACCGGTGTTCATAGTCAGGCCACTTATCTTCAATCGACGGGATTTGATCGACCAGGTTTCCCAGGAATGGGTTGTTGGGTAAGTTATGGTCTGGGAAGTATGAACGATAACCTGCCAACTTTCGTTGTTCTTCCTGATCACAGAGGATTTGCCTCTAATGGTCCCAAGAACTGGGGTTCGGCTTTCTTGCCAGCCGAGAATCAGGGCACAATCATTCACCTTGGTAGAAAGAATCCAATTCCCGATCTTAAACCACCCGCGGGAGCCGATTATATAAGTGAGTCTGCTGAGTCTGATGCTCAGGCCATCCTTTCCCAGTTGAACCGTGAGCATCTTGGTACTAGGGCCGGGGATACTCGGCTTGAAGCGCGAATAAAGTCCTACGAGTTAGCGGCTAGAATGCAATTAGCTGCACCTGAGGCACTAAATATTTCCAATGAACCTCAATACATTAAAGACATGTATGGGGTACGCCCTGATGGTACAACGTGGCCCAAGGACATTAACCATAAAGAGGAAGCGAATCACTTCGGTAGAAAGTGCCTTGTCGCAAGACGGCTACTGGAACGAGGAGTACGTTTTGTTCAAGTGTGGTCAGGATGTGATAATGGGTTTCCGCGACGTAACTGGGATAGCCATGAGGACATTAATAGGGATCATGGTCCATTATCATATGGCATGGCTGTCGGAGCTTCAGCGTTGATTAAGGACCTCAAACAGCGAGGGCTTCTTGAGGACACTATTGTATTGTGGACTACTGAATTTGGCCGCATGCCATCAACTCAAGGCTCTAAGGGTCGAGATCATAATCCTTTTGTTTTTACAAACTGGCTGAGTGGAGGTGGAATCAAGGGTGGAGTAACTCATGGGCAGAGTGATCAGTGGGGTTACAAGCCTCTTGATAGGGACAATCCAACCGAGGTATACGATATTCATGCTACTATCATGCATTTGCTCGGAATCGATCATGAACGCCTCACGTTCCGTAAAGATAGTATAGATCGTCGCCTCACAGACGTGCATGGAAAGGTAATTCCTGAGATTTTGGCCTAAAATGTGATTTCTCTATATTTATCGAATATTGAGATGCCTTTCGCTATAATGAAGTGATTAATCAAAGAATTTTCCCAATACTATGCGAAATCAATTTCGTTTATTTTTTATCTCATCTTTTATTTTCCTCTTTCACTATGATCCGGGTGATGCCAGTGGAACGGCTGATAGTATTCTCGTCTTTAACGAAGTTCATTACAATCCTGCGGATGATCTTTCCGAATCGGAGTGGATAGAATTTCATAATCTTAATGGGGTTAATGTTGATGTTTCAGGATGGAGATTAAGGGGCGGAGTTGATTTTGATTTCCCTCAAGGGACCGTCGTTGATGGGCATGGATTTATTCTGATTGCAGCGAATCCTGATAGTCAAAATCTGTCTGGGAAAAGCGCACTAGGTCCATTTCAGGGCTCATTAAGTAATGGAGGTGAGTCTCTACGTATAGAGGACAGGGACGGTAGAGTCATGGATACCCTAGTCTATAATGATGGAGGTGATTGGCCCGTTGGTCCTGATGGGTCAGGAGTGACATTGGCTAAGCGGAATCAGGAAACAGCAAATTCTGATCCTAAGAACTGGGTCGCTGCCAGATATGTGGGAGGAACGCCAGGATTGCCTAACTTTGCACTGCCAGGCGCGCCTCCAGTTAAGATTGAGACAATTATAGTGGGTTGGGATTCTGTTTGGCGTTACAATGAAACAGATGATTTTGATTCAGGTTGGGCCAGTTTAGTTCACTCAGTCGGTGGAAATTGGAAATCAGGAATTGGTCTTTTGGGATGGGACACGTCACCTCCGGAAGTTCCTTTAGGGACTGAGCTTCAGCGCCCATTACTGAATGATCCATATGTAATAACTTATTACTTTGAGCATGATTTTAATCTTAGTCAGACACAAATTGATAATTTATCAGAGCTTAAGATTGAGCATCTATTTGATGATGGGGGTATTGTTTATATCAATGGTCAGGAAGCTTTTCGTCACAAGATGCCCGAAGGTGAAATCTTTTCAGAAACTCTTGCTGAACGTGGGACTGATCCGGACCTCGAGGACCCGGTAGGCATTCCCGCAACTGCTCTGGTTGTGGGATCTAATAAGATATCTGTTGAAGTTCATCAGGCGAATTCTGGAAGTTCTGATATTATGTTTGGTTTGCGGCTTACTTTGGTCGAAGAGCCTCCGGATCCATCAGTTCCTAAGGAAACTTTGGTCTTTAATGAATTTTCTTCATATGATGATGAGGACGGTTTTCTTCTGGAAATGAAAAATCTGACATCTCAGTCTATCCCGCTAATCGATTACCAGATCGTATTTTCTGAGGGTGACATTTATACAATTGTAGAAGGAGCTCTTGACGCTGGAAAATTGAAAACTTTGAGTGAAAAGGATTTGGGATTCTCGCCAGGGAACAATGATCGTATTTTCCTTTTTGATCCATCTGGTCAACTCATAGATGCGAGGAAGGTTACCGGAAAGTTGAGAGGAAGATCAGAAGAATTTAATGGTGAATGGTTGTATCCTTCCTTACCGACCTTTGGAAGTGCTAATAAATTCTCTTTTGAAAGGGATGTCGTAATTAACGAAATAATGTATCATCCGCGGCCTGAACCTGAGGTGCCTGATACGGAGGCAATCTATGATAGTACCACTTTACTCGATTGGGGTGCGACATGGAGATATAATGAATCGGGTCCTGAATTGGGCGGTTCTTGGCAGGACCAACCTCATGCAGTTGGTGGTGATTGGAAGTTTGGTATTGGCCCGCTTGGTTGGGATAGCACTACTAAAGAAATTCCTTCAGGAACTATTATAACTCGCCCTTCCCTTAATCCGGCGGCTCCGGTGATAGCTTATTATTTTGAGACAGATCTCAATCTTACTCAAAATGACATTGATGAAATTGTTGCCCTTAAATTAGTACATTTAATTGATGATGGTGCAGTTTTCTATATTAACGGGCAAGAGGTAAATAGATTTAAGATGCCTAATGGTATAATTAATTCAGACACGCGTGCATCGAGTGGAGGCGAGGCTGAAGTTGATGGGCCGTTCAATATTTCTAAGGAAGTTTTATTGGTAGGATTAAACAGAATATCGGTTTCCGTTCATCAGAGCTCTCCCGGAAGTAGTGATATTATTTTTGGGATGCAATTATTAGCTGAAAAGGAAGTTTCACCTTTTGTGCCCGGCAAGCCTTTCAGATCATCGGACAGGACATGGGTCGAAATCCATAACCGTAATACTGACAGGACCATTAATCTAACAGGTTGGAGCTTTGATGATGGATTTGAATTTAATTTTTCTGAAGATACGATTCTTGGCCCTGGGGAATTTATTGTACTGTCTGAGGACTCTGATGAGCTGAGAGATAGTCATCCTGATATTAGAATATTAGGAGGAATGAAGGGTCGTTTATCACGATCAGGTGAACGTATTAAACTTATCGATTCGCATGGGAATCCAGTCGACGAGGTTCAGTATTTTGATGGGGGGAGGTGGCCTGGAAAAGCTGACGGTGGAGGTTCGAGTTTAGAATTAAGGAACCCGTACTCTGATAACAAAACTCCTGAATCCTGGTCAGCGAGCAATGAATTTGCGCGTGGGAAATGGAAGAGTTTTGTAAGGACAGGGCGCGCAGTGAATGGCAGGTCTGATCCTCAGGGATATCATGAGTTTATTTTTGGATTACTTGATGAGGGAGAGATTTTAATTGATGATATTAGCGTCATTGAGAGTCCTGGAACAGGGTCCTCAAAGGAGCTCATTCAGAACGGGGACTTTAGCTCAGGAACGGCAAGTTTTTGGAGAATGCGTGGGACTCAACGACATTTTAACATTGTTGAGGATCCTGATTCTCCTGGTAATAAAGTGATGAGTTTGAAAGCTTCTGGGCCAACAGAACACATGCATAACTGTGCAGAGACTACTCTCAAATCAGGGAACAGTTACTCAAACATTAGTTCCTCAAAGGAATACAAGATAAGTTTCCGCGCTCGTTGGATTTCTGGATCCAATCAGCTTAATTCTAGGCTCTACTTTAACCGTCTCCCTCGCACAGATATTCTCCCTATCGAAGATCCTAACGGTGGAGGAACCCCCGGCAGAGCGAATTCAGTTCTTGAGGAAAATTTAGGACCGACTTTTGATGATCCAATTCACGACCCAGCTGTTCCTGAGGTTAATCAGGTGGTCGAGGTTAGTGCATTAATAGAAGATCCTGAAGGTGTTGATAGCGTAGTCGTACATTATTCGGTTAATTCTGGATCCTTTCGTCAAGTCCCAATGATTGCCGGGCCAAGCGGCATTTATCGAGCTACAATTCCAGGTCAATCGAAGAACTCTAGAGCTCAATTTTATATAGAGGCTATTGATTCACTTGGTGCTAAATCATTCTTCCCGAAGGAAGCCAAGGAATCGAGGGCCATGATCCCTTGGAATGATGGTAAATCTAAGTTGCAGTCAGGGTCCGTCTATCCAACGAATTTGCGCATTGTTATGCCGATCGCTGATGCGAACTTTATGCATAATGTAACGGAAGTAATGAGTAATGACAGGTTGCCATGTACCGTTATTCATAATGATGAAATTATTTATTACGGTTGCTCTGTTCGACTAAAGAGTAGTCAACGAGGACGGTCCAACGAGGGGCGGGTTGGCTTTAATATAAAATTTCCTGCTGATAATAAATTTCTTGGAGCTCATGGGACCATTGCTGTTGACCGGTCGAGTCAGCGTGAAATTATGATTAAGCATATAGTTACTCGTGCAGGAAAAATTCCAAGTATGTATGATGATATTGCTTGGGTTATACAACCAAGATCTAATCGTGCTACTTCAGGAATTTTAATGAAATCGCGTTATGATGATGAGTGGTTAGAGAATGCTATTCAAGATGGCAATGATGGAAAAATGTTCGAGTTTGAGCTGATCTATTATCCTAATGGTACGAATGGAGGAAAGGAAGGGCTCAAGTTACCTCAACCTGATGGCGTTGTTGGAGTTCAGATGCGTAATCAAGGGGGAGAGAATAAGGAGCTTTATCGATGGCACTGGTTAATTAAAAATAATCGGGACGCTGACGATTATTCGGGCCTAATTAATTTGTTAAATACTTTGGGCCTGTCTGGTTCGGCTTACCGAGATTCAATAGAAAAGGCTGTTGATGTTGATCAGTGGTTACGATCCTTTGCTGTACAAAATCTTGGCGGGATCGGTGATAATTATTCAACGCATGGGAGCGGGGCTTGGCATAACGCCATATTTTACATCAGGCCAACTGATGGGAAGGCAATGTATTTTCCTTGGGATATGGATTTCACTTTTACTAACAGTGCTACTTCTGGTGTTACTCCTAGCACGGATCTGAATAAGCTGATCAGTATCGGTCCAAACTATGAACGGGCCTATTATGGTCACTTGCTTGACATTATAGAGACTGCATTTAACCCGAATTATATGAGCCCGTGGTTGCGGCATTATTCAGATTTTCTTTCCTCAGATAATCTGAATGGGAATTCTGGCTACATTCGTTCTAGATCTAATCATGTTAGAAACCTAATTAGTAATGCGGTATCTAAAGTTCCATTCAGAGTAACCAGTAATAGCGGAACAAATACTAATAAATCCACGATTTCAGTTCGTGGGGACGCGTGGGTTGACGTTCGAGAGATTCGGGTAGAAGGGACTGATGAGGGACTTGAAATTCGGTGGCTTGATGATAATAGCTGGGAAGTCAATTTGCCGGTAAGGTCAGGCCTTAATAACTATACATTGGAAGGTGTGGGATTCGGTGGAGAGCTCATTGGGGCAGCCAATTATTCGATCAATGGGAATGGCATAGTTGAGCCAGCAGGTCGCGAAAATTTAGCTATTAGTGAGATCCATTATCATCCCAATACTCCAAGCAAGAAGGAAATCGATGCCGGGTTCGCGGACAGTTCAATGTTTGAATGGATTGAATTAGTTAACACAAGTGATTCAGATACGATTGATTTAAGTAATGTGCATTTTGTTAGTGGTATTAATTTTTCCATTCCTTTGGGAACACTTTTAGTTCCTGGTGAACGATTAGTAATACCTTCTAATTTTCCAGCATTTGTTCATAGATATGGGAATCTTGGAAATGGTACTTTGCTCAGTCATTCATTCCTTGATGATCTAGGTAATAATAAACTATCGAATGCAGGAGAAAGAGTTCTTTTGTATAGTGCTGATAATGTTGCGATTGTGGATTTTTCATATAAGGATGATCGCCCATGGCCCGTCAGTGCTGATGGGGCCGGCTACTCATTGACTCTAATGATGCCGGGAACTAATGATCCTTCCTCGGCGCAAAGTTGGCGTAGTAGCTTTGATGTGGGCGGTACGCCTGGGAGTGCTGATTTTGTACCTATTCTGTCATGGCTCGATGAGAATGGAGGCGTTGAATTGTTGAGCGATGTTGATGGTGACGGAAGGCCTGCACTGATAGAATATCTTGAGAATACGGATCCTCTTAACAAGGATAATACTAGTATTAGGGTTGGGTTGGATGAGGATGGAGAGTTGCGGATCGAATTCTTACAGGCAATTGGTCATGATCAGGTTTATTTTCATGCTCAAAGTTCGGCGGATTTTACTAAGTGGCAGTCCGAAGAGGTGGAATATAGGGGGCGAGTCAATAACGGCGATGGAACCGAAACGGTAAGATTTCGAATTGATAATTCTTTAAGGTCACTTGGAAAGAATGGGTTTCTCCGGTTAGCGGTATCAGAAGATCCCTAGGTTCCTAATTATATAATAAATTTCTTAGGATCTTTTTTATTAAGCGGAGTCTTGTCTTGTAAAATCAAGGTGAATTCTCTATCATGAAATTACATGCAGCTAAAATATCTTACTCTAATTTTTTTATTTAGTGTCTTTTCTTCTTCCGTTCATGCGCGGCTTCAATTGCCGAAAGTAATTAGTTCGAATATGGTTTTGCAGAGAGATGCAGAGGTTCCTATTTGGGGTTGGGATGATCCTGGGAATGAAGTGGTGGTCTTAGTGGGCTCTCAAAAGAAAACGGCAAAGGTTGCAGAGGATGGAAAGTGGGTTGTGAATTTGGATCCTATGGAAGCCGGCGGCCCTCACAAAATCCAGGTCACTTCAGGACAGGATAAAATTGTTCTTACCAATGTTCTTATTGGTGAGGTGTGGATTTGTTCAGGCCAGTCCAATATGGAGTGGTCAGTGCGTGCTTCTAATGATTCAAACCAGGAGATTGCTAATGCTAAATATCCTCAAATAAGGCTTTTTCATATTCCCAAAAAGGCATCAACGTTTCCTGAAAATGATTGCAATGCCTCTTGGAAAGAATGCAGTCCAGAGAGCGTAGCTAATTTTTCTGCTGTTGCTTATTATTTTGGCCGTCATTTGCAGAGTGAGCTGAACGTTCCAATAGGATTAGTTGGAACAGCTTGGGGTGGAACTAGGATCGAACCATGGACACCAATTCCCGGATTCGATGCAGTGGACAATCTTAGAAGTATTGCGGATAAAGTCAGACGCTTCAGTGATCTTGATTTAATTGTTGATCGAGCTCAAAGATGGGCGGATGCAGTCAAGTCAGCAGTTGAGAATGGAAGGAGAATTCCTTCGCCTCCTCAAGTGCCGAAGCTTAACCATGGTAATCCTACAGGATTGTATAATGGAATGATCTCTCCGGTAGTGCCTTATGCAGTGAAGGGGGCGATTTGGTATCAGGGAGAGTCAAATGTCGGTGAAGGAATGCTCTATCATGACAAGATGAAGGCGCTAATAGCTGGTTGGCGTCATGTTTTCCAAAAAAAGGATCTTGCTTTTCATTTTGTTCAGCTCGCTCCTTACAGGTATAACCGAGCCGATTCTTTGCCTAACATATGGGAGGCGCAAGCTGCTACTCTTGCTGTGCCAGGAACAGGTATGGCAATCATTACTGATATTGGTAATACACAAGACATTCATCCTCGTAATAAGCAGGACGTTGGAAAGCGCTTGGCATTGTGGTCTCTATCTAAAGATTACGGAAAAGAAAACACTGTTTATTCTGGACCATTATATAAATCGATGAAAGTTGAAGGGGACAAGATAAGAATTCACTTTGCGCATACTGGTACTGGCCTCGTGTCAAGAGACGGTAAGGATTTGACGGATTTTATGATTTCTGGTCCTAACGGTGAGTTCGTAGTAGCTAAGGCGAAAATTGATGGGCATGCAGTCATCGTTAGTTCTGAGAAGGTTGCTGAACCGAAGAATGTGCGTTTTGGCTGGCACGAGACCGTGAATCCAAATCTTTCTAATAAAGAGGGCCTCCCAGCGAGTCCATTCAAGACGGATGATTGGAAGGGAGCCATTGATTAGTAGCGAAAAAATAAATACAATAATTGATTAAAATTCTTAATCTCTTTGAGGAGAATTGAATCAATTTCCCTTGCAATTTGAAGCTCAATTGATACGAGTGAATTTGGATTTTTTCGAAAATTATAATTGGAATGTATCGAGCTCTTATTTTCAGCCTCCTATTGATAACTTGGGTTATTCTTTCAGGGCTACTCGATGCGTTTCATATCAGTTTAGGCATCTTGTCCTGCGCGCTCGTTACTTGGCTTTCTTCGGGTCTATTATTTAATGATCGGTCCTTGAGTTTTTACTCTAGGTTAAGGCAAGTGTCCCGATTGCCTCTTTATTTGTCATGGTTGTTATGGCAGATAGTGCTGGCGAATATCCATGTTCTAAGAATTTCATTTTCTCCAAGAGTGAAAGAACAGATTCAGCCTCAACTGGTCCGTTTCCGTTCTGGTCTTAAGAGTGACTTTGAAAAGTATGTTTTGGCTCAATCAATTACGCTCACTCCAGGAACCGTTACTCTTCAGATCGATGGTGATGTTTTTCTTGTTCACGCTATTAGTGATGTGGCAGCCAAAGGATTAATGGGGTCAATGGTAGATCGTGTGCGGCATGTTTTTTCTGTAGATGAGTAATGAGTGATCAATTCATGGAAATAGTATTAATGGTAGCGGGCATATGCCTTTTCCTGATGATGATTCCGATCATGCTTCGAATCATTATTGGGCCGACTGCCATTGATCGGATAGTTGCAGTCAACATCATTGGAACTAAGACTGCTGTTCTTCTAATTATTATTGGAGCCCTATTCGATAATGTTTCGATGTTTGTTGATTTTGCGATTGCTTACGCGGCTCTCAATTTTTTGGGATCACTTGCCGCGTCTAGGTATTTTAATCGAACTAGGCCCGCTTACGGGAAAGGTTCATCGATGGAGGCGAAAGGGTCCTAATTGCTATGGATGATATTTTAAACATTTTAAGCGTTATTTTAATCTTCAGCGGCTTAATCTTTTTTATGGGAGCGAGTGTTGGTTTGATTAGGTTCCCGGACTTTTACACTAGAATGCATGCTGCTGGAAAAGGCGATACGCTTTCCACGATTCTTATCACAGCCGGCATGGCTGCTCAGGTCCTGAGTCACTTTGATGTGGTCAGTTTGTTCGTTGCTATTAAGATTGTGGCGATTGCTGTTTTGATCATGCTCACTAGCCCCACCAGTACTCACTTGTTAATGAAGGCCGGGTACGATGATGGTATTGAACCGTTCACTAATTCTGGTAAAGGTGGAATCATTGAACTCGGAGGTCCCTTTATAAAGAGTGACCAATTGGATGATATTGATTCTAAAGTAAAAAAGAAAGGTCCGAGTAAGAAAAAGAGTTCGAGCAAAAAGAAGAGTGTAACGGAAAAGAATTCCTCTTAAATAATGTGATAGTGAAAATAGATCTTTCTCAAAAAAAGAACCCTAACTAGTTAATTAATTGATCTGGCAGTTTGACATAATAATTTTAATTTTTTTAGTTATTGCAGCTATCATTTCGCTCAGGCTCAAGGACCTCCTCGGAGCTTCAATGGTCTTTGGGATTTACTCTTTTCTGATATGTTTATTATGGGCAGAGATGGGCGCTGTTGATGTGGCTTTTACAGAGGCTGCCGTGGGTGCAGGAGTCTCGACTGTAATTATGATTGCTACGGTTTTTTCAACAAAAAGAAGATCTAAGGACTAATAATAGTAATGAAAATATTTGGTTTAATTGCTGTTCTGGTCGTTGGAGCATTATTGCTTTCAGCGACTAGTGATTTTCCTGACTGGCGTGATAAAGATTCGCCGGCAAATGAAAGTCCAGTTTCCAGTTTTTATATCGAAAAAACTGAAAAATTAACCAAAGTGCCGAATATGGTCACTGCTGTCCTTGCTGATTATAGGAGTTACGACACTATGTTTGAGACGGTCGTTATCTTTATTGCGGGAATAGGAATCATTGCAGTACTGAGGAATTTTGACGGCCCCAATTCTTCTTCAATTAAGCGCGAGAATAACGATGAGGGAGGCGGTCTATTGGCCCGTTTCACGTGTAGCCTTATATTACCATTCATTCAGATCTTTGCGCTCTATGTAGTTGCTCATGGGCACCATAGTCCTGGCGGAGGTTTTCAGGGTGGAGTGATGCTTGGTGCAAGTTATATTCTTGCGGCTCTTGCTTTTGGTCTCTCTAAGGCTAAAGATATTTTCAGTGAGAGGAGGACAATGATCTTCGCAGCGGTTGGTATATTTATTTATGTGGGGTGGGGAGTCCTTTGTCTCTTGTTCGGAAAGGAATTCCTAAATTACGAGGCACTTGATCCTATCCTTCCAGGTGACGCGAAGATGGCAAGGTCTCATAGCATGCTCATTGTTGAAATTGGGGTTGCGTTCACTGTTACGGCAATCATGTTTTCAATGTATTCAAACCTTTCGACTAGAGGACGTCTTAGTAAAGGGCTCTAAATTATGGATCCGATCATTGCCACATTCATAGAAGAGAACATTGTTCCAAATTTTAATTATTGGATCTATGTGATTCTGATGATGATCGGTCTATATGCAATGATTACTAAAAACAATTTAATAAAGAAGCTTATTGGAATGGCTATTTTTCAAACTGCCATTATTCTTTTCTATGTTTCGGTTGGGGTCAAAGATGCTGCTAATATTCCGATCATTTCCCATCATGGTTCGGAGCATCACCAAATGACTGACCTTTCTTCGGAGACAGACTCTACGAAGGAAATACATAATACAATTGATAAAGATAAGTATGCTAATCCGCTCCCGCATGTCCTGATGCTTACGGCCATTGTTGTTGGTGTCAGTACTTTGGGTCTTGCCCTTGCCATATCCCAAAAAATATATAAATCTTTTGGGACCCTCGAAGAGGATGAAATTTTGAACAAACTGAGACCGGGAGGGCATGACTGAGCATTTCCCCGTCCTCATTTTATTGGTTCCTTTGTTTGGAGCATTGATTGTTGTTCTTCTTGGAAGGGAAAGGCCAGACCAGTGCTGGGTCACGAGCCTCATTTCTCTTGGCGTTTCTTCCTTAATTTCTTTTTTCACTGTCATCGCAGTGCTATCTGGTAAAGTTCAGACACTCCGTTACCGGATGGGAGGTTGGCCTGAATCTGACGGTTATGAGGTCGGAATCGAGTTGCGTGTAGATATTCTTGCCGCTCTGGTCGTTTTTGCAGTTACCTTTGTCGGATTTGTTAATACGATTTATTCTAAGACTAGGGCCGGGGCTGAAGTCCGAGGCAAGGTTCCGTTTTTTTATGCATTAATTCAACTGCTGATCGTTGGTCTTTGTGGCATTGTGATGACCAATGATGCCTTCAATCTTTATGTGCTAATTGAGATCACCTCTTTGACCAGCTATGCCCTCATCGCTATGGGAAACAGGAGAGCTGCACTGTCCAGTTTTAATTATGTTATCATGGGAACGATTGGAGCTTCCTTTTATTTAATTGGGGTCGGATATCTCTACATAAAAACGGGGACATTGAATATCGACGATATTCGTATGGTCCTTGAACAGAAAAATTTATGGGAACATCAGAGCATCATAGTGGCATTCATTTTTATAATGCTCGGGGTATGGACCAAAATGGCATTTTTCCCTTTGCACGGCTGGTTACCTAACGCTTATGCCTATGCTCCTAGCATGACCGGAACCTTCATGGCTCCACTCATGACTAAGGTAATGGTCTACGTGATGATCCGGGTAATGGTCTGGATTTTTGGAAATGAATTTGTATATTCTAGTCAGCCCATGTGGGGAGAGATTGTCATTTGGATGTCGGTCCTAGCGATTGTGGCTGGTTCTCTTTTGGCTCTGGCGAGGACCGACATAAAAAAGATACTGACGTATTTGATCGTTGCTGAAGTCGGATACATGGTTGGCGGTTCATGGCTAGCCGATGGAGTTGGGCAGGCAGGCGCTTTTTATCATATCCTTTCTGATGCAGCGATGACTTTTTGTCTCTTCATTGCTGCCTCGATCATTGTGCTGAGGGTTGGGGATTCTCGCGTCAATGCCTTTGATGGTCTGTTCCGTAAAATGCCACTGACTATGATAGGCTTCACGGTCGGTGCCTTGTCCATGATCGGATTGCCTCCTACCTGTGGTTTTTTTAGTAAGTGGTATCTCATAAGCGCTGGAATAGAGGCGGGACATTGGGGATATGTCTGTGCGCTAATTTTTTCAAGTTTGGTAAATGCCGTCATCTTTTTTAGGATTTTTGAACGGGCATATTTTGGCAAAATTAGTGGAGTCAAAGAGGATCATTTCCCTTCCGATTCTGATGCGAATCCTGACATTCGAATCAAAGAGGTCCCTTGGTCAATGCTAGTTCCTCTATTCATTGCTTCAGGATCTGTACTGTTACTAGGGATTATGAACAGGAGTCTTTTTGAATGGATTCAAGCAGCGCTAAAAATGATGAACACTTAGATGACTGAATTTAGCTTCATACCTCTATTCACATGGATCGTATCGCTATTAGCGGTACCTGGGATCTTATTATTTAGAAAAAGACCAGATGCTCGTGAAGGGATTACTTTTTTGGCTGCATTTTTAAAGCTGGGCATGATTTTTATGATGCTGCCTCTCATCAGAGAGGGAAAAATATTATGTTTTAAGTTTGGTGAAATCCTTCCAGGGATTCCAATCGAGTTTAGAGTCGATGGTCTTGGCATGCTATTTGCTCTGGTCGCTTCATCATTGTGGATTTTAACGACCCTTTATTCCTTGGGATACATGCGAGGTTTAAAGGAGCACGATCAGACAAGGTTCTTTGTCTGCTTTGCCCTTTCTTTATCAGCGACTATTGGCGTTGCCTTTGCAGGGAACCTTCTCACTCTTTATATTTTCTATGAAATCCTTTCATTGTCCACGTATCCCTTAGTTACTCATCATGGGGATAAGGAGGCTAGGTCCGGAGGAAGGACCTATTTGAGTCATCTATTGGGTACTTCTGTGGCCTTTGTCCTTCCGGCAATGATTTACTGTTATTGGAAGAGTGGAGGAGATCTTAACTTTACTGATGGTAGCCTTTTAAGCACTAATATTGGTAGTGATGCGGGGCTAATTGTACTCCTTGCTTTTACTCTTGGTTTTGCCAAGTCAGGCCTCATGCCTTTTCACTCATGGTTACCGAATGCGATGGTAGCTCCAACTCCGGTATCAGCGTTACTGCATGCTGTTGCCGTCGTTAAAGTTGGTGTCTTTTGTGTGCTTAGAGTTTTCACTGGGGTCTTTGGAACGGACTTAATTGCAGAACTTGATATTGCTGCAGTGATCAGCTATGTCGCGGCTTTTACTATAATTGTTTCTTCTTTAATTGCTCTAACGCAGGACAATTTGAAGAGGCGACTCGCTTTCTCAACGATTGGTCAATTGGCATACATTGTTTTGGGAGTTTCTTTTCTAACGAGTAATGGTGTGACTGGATCAGCTATGCATATAGCCACGCATGCTTTTGGAAAAATTACCCTTTTCTTCTGTGCGGGCGCGATCTTTGTTGCGACTGGCAAAAAGTATGTGAGCCAAATGGTGGGACTGGGCAGGCAGATGCCCGTAACTATGTTGGCATTTCTCTTTGGATCTCTTAGCATTATAGGGCTTCCCCCATTCGGTGGGGCCTGGAGTAAATGGTATCTTTTTCTAGGAGCCTTAGAAGCCGATCAATTAGCAATGGCAGTTGTTCTGATTATAAGCTCAATTTTAAATATAGCTTATCTACTCCCCATTCCAATAAACGCATTCTTTAGACGTCCGCCTCAGGAAGATGGGCAGGCAGAAACGATTGAAATTAAAGAAGCTCCAATGGCATGTGTCGTCCCTTTATCGATTACAGCTGTGGGCGGGCTTCTTTTGTTTCTTTTTCCTGAACTTGGATTTGAACTTGCGCAACTTCTCACTAAAAAATGAAAAGTCCTTCAGATATAGATAATTCGAGTAATCCAGATCTTGAGGGGGTCGTCCTTCTGAAGGATGACGGAAAGAAGTATTTGTGGGACAATCCTCTTAACGTAAAGAAATTTATTAAGGGATTCTTTCTAGTATGTTTGGTTATTTTCCTTTTCGATTTTTTATTTCTCTTTGATGTTATTCATAAACATCTGAGTTTCAAAGAAGGAGAATTTCTTTATGAAGGGTGGGTCGGTTTTTATTGTGCATATGTCTTTGTCTCATGTGCGATGATCGTTGTTGTAGCCAAAGAATTGAGGAAAGTCTTAATGAGGGGGGAGGATTATTATGACAAGTAGCATTCACCCTGTTCTCATAATATTTTTAGGAGCTATCCTAGTTGGCCTCCTAAAGGGGAAGTGGAAAGGATTAGTTTCTATACTGACTCCGATACTTGGACTCATAAATCTCATTAGTATTGATAAGGCTAATCCTGATAGCTACGTCATGACTATGTCCTTAATGGAATTGGACCTTGTGGTGGCCAAGTTTGACAAACTTGGCATGATGTTTGCCTATTTGTTTCATTTTGCGGCAATCATCACCTCAATTTATTCCCTTCATGTTCGGGACAATATGCAAAAATATACTGGTCTTTTGTACGCAGGCAGTGCAATTGGGGCCGTGCTTGCTGGGGATTTGATAACGCTCTTTGTCTTTTGGGAATTGCTTGCTATCACGTCGGTATTTCAAATTTTTGCCAAGAGAACGAAGGCCTCATCGAGCGCTGGTATCAGATACCTTTTGATGCACATTTTTTCTGGCTTACTTCTGCTGACAGGGTCAGCAATAATATTTAATGCGACAGAGTCACTTGAGTTCCGTAATCTAGATCTGACGAGCATTGGTCCGTGGCTCATATTCATGGCCTTCGGTATCAAGTGCGGCTTTCCTCTTCTTCATACTTGGCTCACTGATAGTTATCCTCAGGCCACTTGTGCAGGTACTGTTTATCTTTGTTGCTTTACGACTAAGACGGCCGTCTATGCTATGTGTAGAGCTTTTCCTGGCACAGAAATATTGATCTACATAGGTGCAGCGATGGCGATCTTTCCGATATTTTACGCAGTCATCGAGAATGATCTTAGGCGCACTTTGGCCTTTAGTATGATTAACCAGATTGGCTTTATGATGGTGGGAATAGGGCTAGGAACTGATACGGCAATGAACGGAGCCGTAGCTCATGCTTTTAATGATGTGTTTTTTAAAGGTCTTCTTTTTATGGGAATGGGTGCTGTCCTCTACAGAACTGGTACAATTAATGGATCTCAGCTCGGGGGCTTATATAAGTCGATGCCATGGACGACGGGCCTCACAATAATTGGAGCATTGGCTATATCCGGATTTCCTCTCATGTGTGCTTTCGTGAGTAAGAGCATGATCATGGTTGAAGCGGCAAAGGCAGGGCACACGGGGATATGGTTGATACTACTCTTTGCTGCGGCCGGAGTCCTACACCATGCAGGAATTAAAATACCTTTCTTCGCTTTCTTTGCCCATGATTCGGGAATACGGACTCGAGAGGCCCCAGTGAGTATGCTCATTGCTATGGGGCTGTCAGCTCTGGCTTGTATTATCATTGGTTCATTTCCAAATCAGACCCTTTACCTTTTATTACCTTTTGGTAGTCCTGAAAATTTTTATCAACCCTATGACGCGACTCATGTCATAACTCAGCTACAGATCCTTTTCTTCTCGGTAGCTGCGTTTGTGGTTCTTATGATCACAAGATTATATCCACCAGAAACGCCATCAGTGAACTTGGATTTTGATTGGACGTGGCGCAAAGGAGGGAAATTGTTCTACATGGGAGCCGATCGTTTGTTGAATGCAACTAATGATAAAGTTCACCGCTTCTTTATTATCAATTTCATAGGGTGGATCGGTCAGTTTGCTAAATCAGCACCTTCGAGGATTTTAGTGATGTTCATGACACCGATCTGGAAAGCCAGAGGGTTAGAAGAAAATGCTTTAAAGAAAAAGCAGCAATCTTTTTATGAAGATGCAAGGTTAGGAGCATTCCCTATAGGAAGAACGGCTATATTTGCTGTTATTCTTCTTGGGTTACTTTATGTTCTATAGATAATTGATTCCTCAGTGAAAGAAGTGAACTAGGCCTCTTGGAGCTGTTTTTCTATCCAATGAAGACTTCCATTAATGATTTATCTTTTCTGTCCTCTTCGGTCATCGCGGTTCCCCCACTTTGTCGTAACAATGATTATTCCATTAGCGTTGAAGAGAATCGTAAACTTATAAAGCACCTAGAGAGTGGCGGTGTTCGAACACTCTTGTATGGAGGAAATGCCAATCTCTATAACATTGCTATTTCTGAATATTCTGAACTCTTAGAAATGCTTCAATCAGAATGTGGAGATCAGACTCTAGTGATCCCTTCGGTCGGTCCATTCTTTGGAAATATTACGGATCAGGCAGCTATTCTCAAAGGTTCATCATTTCCCACAGTCATGATTTTACCGACACTATTTCCCGCTAAGCCTGAAGGCGTTGCCCGTGCAGTTAGGTGCTTCGTTGAAAGGTCCGGCATCAAAGCCGTTCTCTACATTAAGGATGAATCATATATTCCTCCTCAGATCGTTTCTGAACTTGTACAGGACGGAATTATTTCTTGGATCAAATATGCAGTCGTGCGTGAAGAGACTTCAAAGGATGATTATCTTAAGGAATTACTTAATTTAGTTGATCCTAAAATGGTTGTGAGTGGGATTGGTGAACAGCCCTCAATAATACATTTACGTGATTTTGGTATTAGTGGATTCACGTCTGGATGTGTCTGCATTGCACCCTCCAAGTCAATGCAGATGCTAGCCGCGATTAAGGCTAATGATTTTGAATCTGCGGAATCTATCAGAGGGAGTTTCGAAACCTTGGAGAATCTTAGGAATGCGCATGGCCCGATCCCGGTCCTTCATCATGCAGTTGCTCTTGCAGACATTGCTCAGACCGGAGCACATTTGCCACTCATGTCAGACCTTGATGAAGAACTCATTGATCCGATCAAAGAAGCTTCCTTAGAGTTATTTGAATTTGATTTGGATTAATAAGAACTGCAAAATCACTTTTTGATTATAATACAGTCTTAAAATTGGATTTTAATTCCGCCGAAAGCGCCGATTCCGGCCGCGGTAAACCCTCTCGTCGTTTCATAATCTTTATCAAAAACATTTTCAATGCGGCCAGAAATCTCAATGTTTGGTTTCCATTTCCAGATTCCATACAGACGGGCCACAGCATAGTCACTGAGTATTATTCCTGGTCCGTCCAGACGATTAGATGCTCCTCTAATCTCTGCGCCAATTTTCCAACTGTCTGCCTCATAAAGTAATCCTCCTGCAGCGGTATTTTCTGGCCGGCGAGGTAATTTGTCTCCTGGTCCACCAGCAAAGCCTCCGAAGTAAAGGCCTTTAGAAATGACAGCATCGAGCCAGGTATAATTGGCATAGGCACTGAGACTTTGTCCTAATTGAATGTTCGCCCCTAATTCGATTCCCTGTATTTTTGTGTCAACTTGGGCAGGGAATGCCGGAAAGCCGAAACTATCGATCAGATTATCAAGGCTCGATTTAAAATAGGTCAGGGACAAGTTACTGTCTGTTTGAGATAGGAATTGGCGCGTACCAATTTCAAATCCAGTACTTTTTTCAGGTGAGATCAAATCAGGATTAACACTCGGATCAAGGAAAATAAAGTCCTGTCCGCTAGGAGCTTTATAACCGGTGGAAAGTTTACTGAACACTTGTGTGTTCGTTCTTTCGATTGTTTTACTCAGTTGCACTGAATACGTTCCTTCGCTTTCAAAGGAATCGTGCTCATCCCATCGTGCACTTGTAATGGAATGGAAATTGTATGGAAGTGCAGCATCGGCCTGGGCAAAAATTGAGCCGTAACTATACCTTTTATTACTTGGCAGATTAAATGGCCCTGGTGTGATTGGAGTCCTGGAAAATTCGTATTCATAATGCCCTGCACCGATAGTGGATGTCCATTCGGGTGTTGGATGAAAATTAATGACTGCCTCGAATTCGTTCCCAGTTTGTTTGAGGATGTTGTCTTGAAAAAAGACATCCTTTGTTGCCTTCAGATTACTGTTAGTTCGGCTATAGAAAATCCAAGCGTCCCAATCTTGGCGGAGAATTGATATTCTGGGAGAGAATAAGTAACTTTCATTCACGTTAATCTGAGGCTCTGGAAAAAAAGAGCTCCGTTCAGAACCGGGCACCTGCAGGTCACTGCTCTGGTAGAAGCTCAGAATGTCAAAGAACACCTCATCTGATAGCTCAAAAGAAAAGTTGTTCCGTAGATTTAAATTACTGAATTTGTTTTGCGGCCGATCATTTTCTGTTTGCAAATGAGAGGCATCAAAGACAAAACCAACTTTTCCTTTCCTGGTGGCGAATTGCATACTATTTCGCGATGTCTGAAAGGATCCTGCTTCAGAGATCACCGATAATTTATTATCGTCTTCTACAAATCGGGCATCAGCCATGCGGAGATTCAGTGCGCCTGCAAGTGCATCACTTCCGTAAAGACTGGACACTGGTCCTCGAGACAGTTCGACTGAATCTAGGAAGGCTGTGTCTAAAAGTTCAATATTATAAAGTCCAGCCAGACCAGGTGCGAGACGACGCCCGTTGAGTAGTGTCACTAAGTGATTACTTTCTTGGCCGCGAACGAAAAGAGATGAGGTTCCGCCCATTTGACCGGTCTGAACCATGGAGATTCCAGGAAGGAAATTGAGTGCATCTTCTAGTTGATAGATTTGGCGTGTTGCTAATAAGGATCCGTCCAGTGAATCGATTCCCGGAGAGAGTTGATTGAGTTGCTTAGGGGTCTTAGTCGCGGTTACGGTGGTCCTATCAAGATTCAGAGAAAAGGACTCATCTTCTGCAAGGACAATGGGAGGACACACAAATGCAACGGATACGAACAAAAGAAATTTAAACTTCTGAAAGAATTGAGCGGCTGGGGTTGTTAATCTAAGCAAGTAAGGACAATACAGCCTAACGAGCCCATTTTTTGAGGGGATAATATATTTCATTACGGGATTCTCTTTTGTGCGAAGAGAAATGTTCGCAACTGACAAGGCTAAGTGTTCGGACTCCTGGATTATAACCTCCTTCTCGCCTTCACCCTGCTCCTTGGCAGGATTGGCTTTATGAGAATTCGTGCCCAGTTACCGCAGCGCCAACTGTCCCGGGATTTCACCGGATTCCATGAACGTTGTCAGTTTATTAGTATTAGTAATCAGAGGATCTTACTGTGCAAGAGAATAATAGGAACAATTATACATGCTGGACTATTGTTGAATATTTAATACAGCTGAACGCATTCTATGAATTATGTAGTAAACGGTTTGGCTTCTTAGTTGCACAAGTTTTTCACCGACAATTTGTGAAATGCATTCATCTTTAAGTTCGAGTACTTGCTCGATAGTTGCTCCTTCCAGTGCTTCGCAAAGTATTGAAGCTAGGGACCTTGTCAGTGTTTGGACTTTAGGTCCCATTGAAATATTAAAGAATACTTTTTTTTGGATTACTTTTAAATGGATGCCGACAGTGTCTAGGCATTGTTTGTCTTTTTGGATATCATCTAAGTCGTAATTTTGATCAGGAAGAGGCTCCCATGCTTTCGATTTATTTGCATAAGAAAGGAGATTTTCTCTCTTCTCATCATCATTAAGAGACTCGAAAAAATCGATGATCTTCCTAAGCTTTTTGGGATGAGTAGAATTTTTCACTGAGCTTTTACCTTAATTTAATATTATTTATTCCTCAAGTCTTAGGACTTATAGCGCACGTTTGGCTATTTCGTGCTAAGCTTAATCTTATGGGGAAAGAATTGCCCGTTTCAGAGGAACTGCTCTTGCGCATGCGGAGAGCGAAGATCTATGAACGCGATTTGATTGAGCGTTTCATTAGGGGTTCAGGACCAGGAGGGCAAAAAGTTAACAAAACGTCCTCTTGCGTTCAGCTTCGGCACATTATCAGTGGCATTGATGTGAAGTGTCAGGAGAGTCGTTCATTGATGGCAAACAGGATCCAAGCCCGTAATCTTATGTGTTCCATTCTTGAGGATCGAGAAAGGAAGCAGAAAGAGCAGCGTAAATCGGAGCTGGAAAAAATACGCAGGAAGAACCGCAAACCATCGAAGAGACAAAAGAGATTAAACGTAATTAATAAGCGTAAGCATGGGATTAAGAAGAGAATGCGCAGGTCGCCGAATAGCGAAAATGAATAATGAAGGGTCACAATTCTTAAATTTTAGGCAATTATTACTCATTTATAAATTTATTCGTTCAAGAGTTATTCCAAAAATTTAGTAAAATTGTAATGGCAATGAAGCGGTTTTTTTTTAAGAATGTATAGCATTAGATAATTAAGATAGATTATGAACGCTTTATGGGATTTTTATATGGACTACGATCCTGCGATGCGGACTTTTGTCGGGCTTGGCGCCGTTTCCAGTATAGTTTTATTTCTTCAAATGATCATTATTCTGTTTGGCGGTTCGGACTTGGATTTTGAGCTTGGTGAGGTTGGCGACGGTGGTGCGACCGGAATATTTTCGATTCGCAGTATCGGTTCCTTTTTCACAGGTTTCGGGTGGACTGGAGCAATGTTTCTGCAGAACGGTCACTCCGTTGTAGTTGCGACTCTTGCAGGTGCTCTGGTCGGCTCTTTAATACTTGCAGGGTTCTTAGGCCTAATGAGTTGGCTGCATGGCTTCAAAACAGATGGAACTGTAAATTATAAGAACGCGGTTGGCAATGTCGGCACCGTTTATATTCCCATCCCTCCAAAGAGAAAAGGAATGGGGCAGATTCAAGTTGATGTGCAGGGCCGTCTTTCTACGGTTGATGCGGTCAGTGACAGCGAAGAGAAGATTGAGAACCGAACTCCAGTCAGGGTTGATAGTCTCGTGGATGCGAGGACGTTGCTTGTGAAAACTTTAGAAGAAGAAGCTTCGAAGGAGAAAGAATTAAGTCCCACATAGATAAAATAAAAAAACTAAAACATAGAAAACATAGAAAATGGATTTTGCGCTAATACTAACTATTTCAATAATTGTTATCGCTCTTGGAACGGTAATATTTTTCTTTTCGCGATACCAAAAGTGTCCTTCGGACAGAATTTTGGTTATTTACGGAAAGACAGGAGGCGGAGGAAGATCTTCGAATTGCATGCACGGTGGGGCCGCATTTGTATGGCCGGTCATTCAGGCGTTCGAGTATCTGGACTTAACCCCTATGTCGATCGAGATCCCTCTGGAGGGAGCTCTTTCGAAGCAGAACATCAGGGTTAATACACCCTCAACCTT
>JAAZZC010000060.1 GCA_014239335.1 Verrucomicrobiales bacterium | reverse complement strand
CAGTGCTCCGAGCAACGAGATCCCCGGATACGGTGGAAGTCTAGGAAGAAAGTACGGCGCTGGCCCTTATCAGGACGGCAAACAAATCCTCACCCAGCTTTGGGATTATGTAAGGACAACCAATCTAAATGATCCCTACAATACGGACCAGTACACGGCCCGAGGCAATGCCTCCGGGCACGGTCAGGTCGCGGGTTGCTGCCTCTGTGGAGGAACCTCACCTCACACGAGGAGATGGGACAAACCTTATCTGAAATTCCCTAGAGGATACGGCCGATTACCCACACTCACAGAAGTCTCATTAATTTTCAAATGCACTGGCCAACGAACTGAAGATGGAACAAGTCAGGGCAATGCGGGCCAGCTTCCTCCAGGAGGAGTTCGCATTGAGGTTGGTCTGCTACTGGAAACTTTTTGTCCGAGTCATGGATTCACTAAGATGGTTCCTAACAGTTCTTTGCAAGTCATCGGGAAACGATTCGGAAATTCGAATCAGGAACCTGCCGCAATCACTATTAACGGAGCCAACATCGGCAAGCTAATTCCAAACAATAAGGCAAGATGCGAAACTTCTATGACCCTCAAAGGATTCAGAGGTTGGGGAGCTCACGGAGGACCTCGCCAACACGGAACGACTCAACCAGTTTATTGGACCCCATCAGGAGGCAATGCAGCTGGCGGAGTGCCAGTTCCTGGGGGTGGTGGACTCTTAAAAGTTAAAATTGAAGGTGCAGCGGATAGGCTTCCAGCTTCAGAGCCAGACATGCGCGTCGTTCTATACGATACACGGGGCGGTGCTGACAGTTCCGATGTTAACAACCTCATTCAAGTATTCGAGCTGGACTTTCCAAATGAATTCACCATTCCCGTTCCCCGATATGATAATCGTGACACTTGGAAACAAACATGCTCCAAGGCCAGAAATAATCCACAGAACCTCATCAGTCCCGGTACCGTGGTGCGGTCACTCGTCGTGAGTCACAGTGACTTCAGGCTCTTAGGAGCAAAACGAGTCATCGAAAATCACGTCTTCCAGCCTCATCCAAAATTCAATAGCACTGATAGACAGGCTCACAGCTTAGTAGATCCGGACGGCTATAAATATACTGGATTCTCAAACGAACGAGAATTCATTGTCGGTGCAGGTTACTCTGACGCTGCAACTCCTGACTTCCCTATCTCGCCGGATAATCCAAACTTCTTCGTTGATGTTAAAGGCAATCCAAGGACTGATTATAAGTTCTCAGTGGATCCAATGATCACAGGAGATTGGGACAACGGTATCGCAATGCAGATGGATGGGCCTTACGTGAACCGTGGTGACGATGGAAACCGTCCAAGCGGAAACCGTAACCCCTATTTTGACGAAAAAGCTTTGACTGCTGCTGACGTCACATCAAAAGCAAACTTCTCACCTAACCGTGTAATATGCGGGCCAGGGATGTGGGGTTCCATGTCATCCGGAGTACAGGAAGGCATTCCATGGAGGACACTCCTCTTTAGACCAGATACAGAACATTTCGGTGCACCTGACCAGCCTAATAAAGGGGATCCACCAGACCACTTATGGATGGATCTTTTCTGGATGCCAGTGGTTGAGCCTTATGCCATTTCCATGCCAGCAGCTACGAGAGGCAAGATAAACTTAAACACTCAAATCGTACCGTTCGATTACATTAAAAGACACACTGCCATACACGCCTTAATGAAAGCCGAAAGGGTAGTTGCTATTCCAACCGAACAAGGAAACAAGTACAAAGAAAAGAACGGAGGTTCGGACTCATGGAGAAAAAAAATCGACGCTTACGAAACATTACAACAGTGGGAAGATAAATTTGAGGAGAACAGACTCTTCCGTTCTCCTACTGAAATCTGTGAAATGTATCTAGTCCCTCAAGGCGAAACACTAGGTAATAAGAGTGGGAGCGAAAATCCAGATTATCCAAAGATGCGGAAGTTCTGGGCCTCTCACAAATTGACCGGTGATAATGTTAAGGAAAGACCATACGCAAATATGCAGCCAAGACTAACGACCAAATCTAACGTCTTCAAGGTTCACATGATCGTTCAAACCCTTAAGAAAGCCAGGAGCATAGCTCCGGATATAGTTGACTTCGAAAAAGACAAGCCAACAGGAACTTGGCGAGGATCAGCTATCATTGAACGATTCATTGACCCAAGTGATAACAAGATACCGGATTACTTCAATGATCCGAACATGCAACAACCTTCACTGGAAAATTTTTACAATTACCGCGTCTTGCACATCAAACAATTCGCTTTGTAATAAATAAATTATCAACCCACAAATTGAATTAAAATGAGCCGTCAATGTACGGCTCATTTTTTTTGCTCTAACTCGGACCTACTAAAATCAGGAACTCAATTCAACTTTAGAGGGGTTCGGATCTAAGAACAGTCTCCAACTCTGATGGTAATGACTGTCGAGTTCTTTTCTAAATCCAACCAAGGGCCTCCACCTAGGAGCGACCGGTTTCTTTAAAGGAAACATACCAGCCTCATTTGGTAACTTATTTCCTTTCTTCGTATTGCAACTAATGCATGATGTAACAACATTCTCCCAACTCGTCACGCCCCCCTTATCTCTCGGAATGACGTGGTCCAAATTTAATTCACGAGTATCAAATTTTTTGCGGCAGTATTGACATAAGTGATTGTCCCTCTGAAAAATATTTTCTCTTGAAAACTTAACTTCTTTTCTGGGAAGCCTATCAAAGGCTGCGAGCACTATAATTGAAGGCAAGCAGAAACAAGAAGAAACGGTATTAACAACTGGCCAATCCTCGGGCCGTTCTTCGAGCCCCAACCAGGATTCAAAATCATGGGTAGAAAACTGCTCTTCACCGAACGTTCCAACGGCTTGAGCATGACCCAGAAAAAGAAGGCCTATCGCTCTTCGAGCAGAGCATAAATTAATAGGCTGCCAGAGGCGATTTAGAACTAGTACCTGCCTATCAATTGAATTATTCACTCTAAAATAATGCCAAATTATCCAATCACGCTCAATACATACAATCAATAAATAGTTAACAAATCTTTATTTTTAATAAAGCATTTCATTTTTATTAGTTTTTTATATTTTTTTTAACACATATCCAGTCATTAGCTTATATTGAGTCCCCCTTAACAAAATGCTAAGCCCATCAGCCTTCAAAGTTTCAATTCTCAAGATACCTGTAATCATTGCAGCTATATGCTTAAACAGCATCGTCACTGCCTACTCTCAAGATCCAGGAACAATATATCTTGAAGCTTATCTACAAGTAGAGGATGCAGAAAAGCTTGAAAAAAATGGGAACTTCTCTGAAGCGCTTCGTAAATTTAATGATGCTAAAAGCATACTAGACAACATTGCGCGTGAGCACAGAGGCTGGAGACCTGAAGTTCTTAATTACCGTAGGAGAAAAGTTAACGAAGCAATTGATCGTTGCCGGAAAAATCTACCTACCGAAAAAATAGATAGTGAAGTTCCCGGACTGCCAAATGAGCTTCCAGCTAAAGACACTAATCAAACATCTCTGTTAGAACAAAGAGACGCCACAATCAAACAATTAGAAGTATCACGGAAAAAACTTCAAGAAAACCTGCAAAGAACACAGCTCGACTACAAGAAAGCTGCAAAGGATTTGCAAATATCGCAAGGCGCTCAGGCAAGCCTAATGAATGAGCTTAAAGGCGCCAGAGAAAAACTAGATTCAGAAAAACTAGATTCAGAAAAACTAGATTCAGAAAATGCAAAAAAACTAAAGGCCGAAATATCCCATCTTCAAAATGACATTGCCCTAGTAAATGAATCATTTTTAAAAGCAAAGAAACGTAATTCTGAGCTTGAGAGAGAAATCATAAAAGTTAAATCATCGGCTGATTCAATTGAAGCTCAACGCGCGGAACTGAAAATTGAAAGGACCCGAATCAATGAACTTCTCAACGGTGTCGGAGACAATGATATTAAAAAACTATTAGCTGAAAATCTTACATTAAAAAAACAACTCTCAGAGGCAAGGACCGAAGTGCAGCGCTTATCAAGCGAAAAAGAAAGGGACGCTGAGCAAATTGCCTCTCTACGAAACAAAATCAAAGGAGTAGAAGAGCGACTCGCTGCCATTCAGCAAGAAAATAGCGAATACCAAGAAAGAATTACTGACCTTTCGACGAAACTCAAAATCACTGAGAATAACTTGGCTAAGGCATTAGAATCACCCAAAGGCAAAGATTCTATTGCTCAGGCCGCACTCGTCGAAAACAAAACACTCAGGAGTATCGTAAAACGACAAATCATGCAACAAGCATGGCGGAAACAAGCGAAGGAACTAGTATTAGAAGAACTGACTCGACAAGGAGTCGCTTCGCGTGGACTCATCAATCAGATTGAAAAACTTGCTGGTAAAGGAACGGTTCTGACGGCCCAAGAGCAGGAACTCTTAAAGGAAAGTTTACTCGGCGATCTCGGTAAGAAATCAGGACTAATTCTTGTGCAAGGAGATCCGCAAAAGCCCATCACTTATCCTGAGCTTAGCGAGAATAATGAAGGAGAATTATCAAAGTTAGGTCTCAATGAAAACCTAACACAATACGCAGCAGCCATCGCTTTTGACTTTGCCAAAGAGAACTACCAAGAATGCATCAAGCATTATGAAGAAATCCTACAAATAGTACCTGACAATGTCTACACCCTAAGAAATCTTGGAATCGTAAAAATGAGGTTGGGGCAAAATCAGGAAGCGGAAAAACTCTTTAAACAATCCGTCCAGATAGAACCAGACAAAGGGTACTCGCATTTTATCTTGGGAGTCTATTATTACCGAATAGGACTCGATGACCTGGCAATTAGAAGCATCGATGAAGGATTAAAAAAGGCTCCGGAAAATGCCAAGGCACATCATTACCTAGGGGCAATTTGCATTAAGCAGGGACTCAGAGAAAGAGCGATAAAGGAATTTGAAAGCGTCATAACTATTGATCCAAGCTTCGGAGACGCCTATTACAATCTAGCTTACCTATACGCTACTGAGAACCCTAAGCGCCTTGACCTAGCACGGGAATGCTACTTGAGAGCTCAACAAAACGGCACGTCCGCTGACGAAGCAATGGACCAAGCACTAGGCAGTTGATTATGAATTTTCTTGTTTCTTACATCAAAATACGAACCCATTTACATAAAGCTGACAAAATTCACTTGATCGTGCCGTAATTTGGTAATTAATGTCCACCCCACACCCGGCTATTAAAGGCTTAAAGAATCTATAAAATGCTAGTATACTTTCGTAAACATCAGAAAACAGTCATGCTCTTCGTGGCAGTGATTGTCATTATTGCTTTTACCTTCTTTTACGACGCTGGTCGTGGACCTGACAAAGTGAAGAACGCAGAACTATTTCGCATCGACGACAAATGGTACACCCAGAATGACTATGAAAAGCTATTGTATAAACTTAACATAGTCTATCAGCTCCGGTCCATGGATTACTTTAATTTTGCCAATCAGATAACAAGCGTAAGAAACAACCAAAATCAGAATGGGATGGCTCAAGCATTTGCCTACAATTTGACCATTCTAAGAAACCGAGCCAAGAGCCTCGGCCTATATGTCTCTAATGCGGAGGTAGAGAACGAAATACAAAGAATGGATATCTTCCAAGTAAGAGACACTATGGGCCAACCTCTAAATAGATTTAATCTAAATGCATGGGAATACTTTAAATCAACAGCGCTTGCAGGAGACTTCACTGAAAAGGATTTCACTCAACTTATTAAGGATAAAATTAGTTACGTGAAATTAACCGAACTTGTAGGAAGTGGCGTTATACCATCCAAGCATGAAGTGGACATGGTTTATAAAAAAGAAAACCAAAATGTCATAGCCTATATCATCAAAGAGCCGATCGAAAAATCCAAAGAAGGAATCGAAACAACTAAAGAAGAAATCGCAGAGCATTACAATAAGCTCAAAGACGAGAATGACTCTCTATTAAACAAACCAGAAAAAAGATCTTTCGAA
Organism: Verrucomicrobiales bacterium; assembly: GCA_014239335.1. GTDB lineage: Bacteria > Verrucomicrobiota > Verrucomicrobiia > Verrucomicrobiales > DEV007 > EC70. The sequence continues at coordinate 120 of JAAZZC010000060.1, read as the reverse complement.
TACGCTTTCTTTCCAAATCCAACTTACGTTAAACCTGAGCCAGCACCTGAGCCAGCACCTGAGCCAGCACCTGAGCCAGCACCTGAGCCAGCACCTGAGCCAGCACCTGAGCCAGCACCT
>JAAZZC010000219.1 GCA_014239335.1 Verrucomicrobiales bacterium | reverse complement strand
TCTTCACAAGGTAACGGTCCGACCATCCAGAGGACAGATCCGTCAAATGCAGTTCAAGGTTCCCGTCACATTCACCGTCAGTAACGTGACTAGTGAAAATTTGAGTAACTGGCGATTTGATCCCGAAGCTCAATCGCTCCGGGTCGAATTCAGCCCGGCGCACAAGGCCCCGTTTAATGTCAGTATAATGACTCAAAAAGACATCGGTTCCCTGCCTGCAGAAATGAACCTCGGTCCGGTCTCCGTGACCGATTCTCAGAGAGAGTTCGGCATGATTGGAATCGCCTTCGGTCAGGATGCCCAGCCCGGAAATATCAGCGTTGAGGGAATGTCTAAAGTCAATCCAGATGATTTTGATCCCGAGCTAATCGGTTCAATCAACAAGACAAAGGCCAATAATAAACCGACACACGTACTTCATCAGGCTTACCGTTATCAGGGCAATGAAGGAACAATGACCGCAAATGTAACTCCGGTCTCACCGGAAGTCAGAGTCACGACCAGTCAGACTCTGTCTATTGGTAATGAAAGACTCGTGCTGGCAATTGATATGGAGGTAAACATCACGCGTGCCGGCCTCTTTAAACTCAGCTTTACTATTCCTCAAGGATTGGAAATCGAATCTGCAAGCGGTCCATCACTCAGTCATTGGACAGAATCCACAGAGAACGAGCAAAGAATCATCACTCTGAACCTCAACGGAAGAACGCTCGGAGCACAGTCATTCTCAATTTCAATTGCGGGCCCTGCCCCTGGAGCCTTGGACGAATGGAAAGTACCCAGAATCTCATTACTCGAAGCTACTCGACAGAACGGACAACTCCTGATTGTTCCAGAACAGGGGATCCGGGTCCAGACACTGAACCGAAACCATGTCCAACCGAAAGACGCAAGATCACTCACAGGGAACAGACTAGGAACACTCGCATTTGGACTCCTGCAGGCGGACTGGGACCTGTCGATTAGTATCGAGTCGCTTGATCCCTGGGTCACTTCACAGGTCCTGCACGAAGTGACTCTACGCGAAGGCCTCACAAAGACACGACTGACTATTGATTATCGGGTTGAGAACGCGGCAGTAAAATCGCTCAGGCTACGATTACCTACTCTCGAACCTGGGCAAGAGAAGACGGTCAGGGCCACAGGATCATCCGTGTCCGATATTGTTAAGGTAGAAGGTGAGGAAAGTGAAGGGCTCTGGGAAATCCAGTTCAAACGCCGGATACTGGGCTCGGCAAAAGTTGAGATTAATTACCAAAAAACCACCGAACGGAAAGATAACCTCGAGACAGTCACTACTGCCAAGCTCGAGAACGTTGGTCAATCCTCTTACTGGGTAGCTGTCCGTGTCTCCGGACACTTCGAAATTAGCACTGACACCACTGACCGGGGATGGAATCAAATTGACTGGTCTAGCATCCCAAACGCTTTACTGGATCCGAGGGACCGGAGCGTGGCGGCGCTCACTTACCGAGCAGTCGAACCTGATAAACCTCTTTCTGTAAAGGTACAGAGACACGCCGTCGCTCAGGCCCTGAGCCTCAGGGTAAGTAGCGCGGATTTTAGAACCATTTTCTCGACGAATGGAACATCTATAACTGAATCAGAGATGCAGGTTGACGTGGTCGAGAAGAGCACTATGAAGGTGAAACTTCCTCAGAACGCGGTACTGATAAATACCTTCGTTAACGGACAGAGCGCAGCCATCGTAAAAGAAAATGACTCGTACCTTTTTTACGTACATCCTCGGGAGGACCGAGCAGCTGCAACCGTCTCACTGGTCTGGTCAATGACATCAGATCGTTCGTTCAAAAACTTTAAGCTACAAGGGCCAAGTCTGAACGTGCCTCTCCAGAATATCACATGGAGAGTCGTTCTTCCACAAGGCTATGAACTCATCAATGAAAGTGGAACTTTGGACCTTCAAAAATCCAAATCCATACCACTGAAGGGAATAAGCACTTACCGTGACACTTACTGGGCACGAAACAATGCCCGAGCAAATGATGCGTCGATAGATCTTCAGAACGCGAACCGGTGGAAGAATGAGGGTGACCAGGCCAAGGCCAGAAGCGCTTACCAAAGATTATCCAATATCAACGTACTGGACGAGGCCGCTAATGAGGATGCTCGCGTTCAGCTACGGAAATTACAGACTGAACAGGCTGTAGTCGGTCTCAATACCAGGAGGCAAAGGTTTTACCTCGATAACAGTGTCGAGGACCCCGTATTCACCAGAAACCAAAAACTTGAACAAGCAGCAGACGTTAATCCACTCCTTCAGGGAAACCTTAACTACAACCCGAACCAGGTCGATACCCTCCTGCAGGGAAACACGAAAGAAGAGAACGATGCACTTAAGAACATTGCTTCAAGAATCGTCGGTCAGCAACTCGCGGCAGAGCCAGCACTGCAGGCACTTGACGTAACATTACTCGAGCACGGAAACGTCCTCACGTTTAATCGGAGCGTTCAAGTCGATGGAAACGCACCACTGGAACTTGATCTAATCATTGCTAGGGAAAGTAAAGCTAACTGGCTGTTTTCTGCATTAATCCTATTAGCTATCGGGGCCGTCGTTCGTTATTGCAAAACGGTAAAAATATAATCCTTTCCGGAACATTTAAGATACTATCGCGGAATAAGGTAATTACCATGGATCCAAAACATAGCCCCTTCGTACTGATCGCCAGAGTCAGGGTCAGTCCCGGTAAGGTTGATGATTACCTGTCCATTGCCGCGAAAGCGGATTCCGCTGTTAAGGAGACAGAGCCCGGGATGCTGATGCATAATTTTGATGCGGACCCGGATGACCCCCTGCAGTTCACGTGGACCGAGATTTACCGGGACGACGAGTCACTCATCGCTCACATCAACAATCCACCGGTCCAGGAATATGGAAAGAAGCATCTGGAATTAGCGGAGAGTATTGAAGTTGAAATTTATGGGACCCTAGCGGATGAAACCGTTAAGTTCCTGACTAGGACATGGGCCGAATCCGGAATACCATTCAAGTACTTTAAAACGACCAGAGTCGGATTCGTTCGCGATTCTATCTTGTAACAACTTGATAACTTAAGTTTTAGTTATTAGATTTCACCCCCTCCAATATGAAAACTATTCTAAAACTTCTCATTGCCTCAGCACTCATTTCAAATGCTTCAGCCTACGAACCCTTCATAGATTTTATTTTTGGGAAGACTTACTCAGATAACTTTGAAGGCGTTTTCAACAATTTAGGAGATACTGCTAATGATTGTACTTTCCATCTTAGAAGTGGAGAGTCATTTGAAATTGAGCTTGGAATTCGAGATGACTCAGGACTCTCAGTCGGTTTTCAGAGTGCTTACAAAAAAATGGCAATTAATGAGGTTTCAATTTCTGGATCACCACTCGATTTAACCCTAGAAAATCTTGACCTATGGAACTTAGATGAAAATTTCAACATTGATGGAAACTTTTTTACCATGCCAATTTTGGCCTTCGTTGGTAAAGAAATATCTCTCTCAGATAAACTCAGCCTCAACATTGGAATTGCTGGAGGCTACACCGCAATCATAACTCGACCAGAAAGAGACTTTGCTCTTTTTTTTGAAGAAGATGATTCCCATGTTTGGGAAATACAAACCAAGCTAGAACTTGACTATAAGATTACAAAGAATATTAAAACTGGACTAAGCTACCGTTACTCTTGGCATACTAATCCTGAATTTGATCAGGTATTAGGAAATGATTTCTCAATCCATTTCTTAGGAGCTTCCGTCGAGTTCAGTTTCTAATTAACAAACTCACATAAAAGATTTAATAAAAAACGCGGTCAGAAATGATCGCCTTTTTTATTTAAATTTAAATCTAGCTGAATCTAGATTCACGCGCCTTAATTTCATTACCGGTCGAAGTAGCAATTTGCCCATAGATTTCAGGCCTGCGACCCCGCATCCATCGTCGTCCGGAACTGGTCGGGATAAGTTTCATGTCCAAGTCAGCAACGACCATTTGATCAGCTGCTTTCCACGTCTCCGCAAGGATTCTTCCATAAGGATCTATAATCATAGCATTACCAGTACGAACCTCATCATCATCAACACCTACCCCATTACTAAAAATAACAAAAAGACCATTATCATGGGCCCGTGAAGGAAGCCATCGCATGAGCCAACCACGACCATTGGGACCACGAAATTCATCCTCAATGCTTTTTGGGTCCTTTTTTCTGTTTTCCCAAAGCTCTCTATCTATGACCTTCATTCCATGCGGACTCTTTGAACCGCAACCTCCGGTCTGATGCGGTGCCAGCAAAATTTCAGCTCCCTCTAACGCTGTTATCCTTACGTTCTCTATTATGTTATTATCGTAACAAGTCAAAATTCCAATCCGGTGACCAAGATGAGAGTCAAAGACCGTATAAGAATCCCCATCACTCATGTGTTCACTGATGAAACAATGAATCTTTCGATGACAATTCACCTGACCGCCTGGATGCACTACCACATAAGAATTATAAAGTTTTCCATCTCCGGATTCCTCAATAAGTCCGGCCCCAATAATAAGCTGATACTGATCAGCCATCTCCTTTAGCATATTAACCGAAGAACCGTCAGAAACATTCTCGGACAGGGCCTGAATCGATTCTTTACTTAAATTACGAACATGCCAATAGCCCGTTATACACATTTCCGGAAAAGCGATAATCTGAACTGCTGATCGTGCAGCTTCGTCACAAAATTCACGAATGGTCTCTAGGTTAGACTCCTTATCTCCAGGCACATGGTTAAATTGAACAGACGCGACCTTAATCATTCTATTATTTTAAACTAAAAGAGTAGATCATTGCACGGTCCAACTTAAACCTGAGCCGAACCCCTTTCCTCTTTTCTGGATTAAATTCACGGTCCCAGCTCAGAGCATGGCCCGTGCAGTTCTCACTGACGGGATTAGAAACAGCAATAACCCCTCCCTCACTGTCTATGAGACTCACAGTCATTGAGCCTTCAATGTCAGCCGTAACGAAAACCTTTCCCTTTAAACTAACAGGAACAGTCGTAAGGATAGCGGGCCTTTTCTTATCTTGTTGCACATAACCGGCCCACCGATCCTTGCCCAACGTTGCCATCGCAAGCCCCCCTTTCCTCCAGTCAAAAAAGTACCAGTCCGATGCACCGTAATAAATCCTAATCTCATCCTCCACAAAGACCGGTGCTGCGGGAAATATGGCGCCCCAGTCATAAGGCATTTTCCCGTACTTCCTTACTTTAGCCGGTGAGTGCCCAATCAGTGGTGTGCCCGGACTGACTCGGTGCCATGTGTACGAGTCCGGACTCCAAGCGAGTTCAATATGCTGACGGACACCGTCACGTGATTTGGCAGACGGATAATTCATGCAACCGATCAGACCAAGATAAAGGCCACCGTCACGAAAAATGATCATGTCATGGAGTTGATTGAGAGGCGTCCCCTCAAGGATAGTTTTTGACTTTTCCCACCTCACCGCATCAACACTCTCGGTCCTTGCTATCTTACGGTTCCCCGTGACCGGCACATTGTCATAGTGCCGCAATATCCCCACGTACTTATCCTGTTCCGGGGACCAGATCATGTTAGCATGCGTATCACTTTGCCCGACCCCAGGCAATGCTACTTCCGGCCCCCAACGGAGGCCATCCGCGGAGTACCTCATCCTGTAACCTGAATCAGTGCAGTAGAATGCTTTATAACGCCGGCCCGGGTCCTGATCCCGGTGATCCTTGATGACCCCCGATCCTCCGGCACCTCGGCAAACGATATTATTCTTCGTGCTTCCCTGAAATTCGAAAAGGCCAAGGTCAGGCTTCTCCCACTTAATTCCGTCCTCTGATGTCGCATAGAGAATTGCCTCTTCCCTACCGGCCGGCCGAGCATTCATGTAATCGACCGATTCTGGATTGCGCTTACCTTCCGGTGTCTCGGTGGTCCTCTGATCAATAATGAAAGGGCAGTACCAGCACTTGTAGAGTTTGTCCTCCTCATCGTAGATAACATTCGGATACATATTGTCGTAGCGCGGTTCCCATGACTTATCCTCGACAAAGAGCGGATTGTCCGGACACTTCGTGACTGTACCGGGCATGAGTCTGGCATTTTCTTTCGACTCAATAATCCGTGAATCAATGACCAGAAAATGGTCCCGGGCCTGACCATTTTCTGCCTGATCCTTCTCTTCCCTGATCGCGTCGTACACGACCGGGCGGACCACGCTCTTGATCTGACGCATCGGAGACTGATTAGAAAGAGTGATCACTGCCAGCTCATGGTCCGGAGAGATGAAAAATTCAGTCCCCAAGCCTCCCAGCCACTCACTCTCACCGATAGGTGACCGGTCCGTCTTCCTAATACGGACCGCGAACCCGAGACCAAATCCACGACCCTTCGGAGGACGGGAAATCTCCCCAACACCCTCCGGCAACTGGTCACTGAACATCATTTCCACGGTCTCTTTATTTAATAGACGCTTTCCTCCGAACTCACCACCACCGGTCAGCATAAGACAAAACCTCATGTAATCGGACGCCGTTGAGACCAGTCCACCTCCGCCCGAAAGAAATTTAGGAGGTTTCTCAAAAGTGAACGGACCACTCGTTCCCGGCTGCGGACCAATGATCGGCTTGAGCCCGTTCCCGTAAGCAACCGCAAATCGATCCAATTTTTCTTTCGGGACATGGAACCCGGTATCGACCATCCCGAGCGGCTCAAAGACCAGTTCCGAAAGGGCCTGATCGAGGGGCTTCTTTGACCCTATCTCGACTAGCCTTGCGACGACATCGGCTGCAAAACTGTAATACCAACCCTTGCCCGGCTCGTAAATGAGGGGAACCGAATCAAGACGGTCCATCATTTCCTCAAGCGTACTCTCGGCTAAGGACGGGTGCCCGGCACGCCTCAGGGCACGGTCCGTGTTAACATTGTTCGGAAGCCCTGCAGTGTGCCTCAAAAGATCACGTAGAGTCATCTCCCTCTGCGGATCCTTACCCTTAAATTTCATTCTGCCAAGTGCTGGGACATACTTGGAAGCCGGCACGTCAAGTTCAAGGCTCCCCTCTTCGACTAGCCTCATCGCGGCCACGCTGACCACGGCCTTGGTCATTGAATATATACGGAAAATAGTATCCTTGCGCATTTCCCTTTGAGCCGCAATGTCCCGCATCCCGTAAGATTTGAACTGCACTACCTTGCCGCGACGCGCAACGATAGTGACCGCCCCGGCCAGTTCCTTCTTACCGATAAAATTTTGTATGACCTGATCGATCCGAGAGAGCCCATCGGCAGACATTCCAACTTCAACAGGATTCGCCAACGGCAGACCCTGCCCCGAACTGGTCTCTGGAACGGCAAGAATAACGCCAAACAAAAAATGGCTCCAGAGAACGTTCTTCATGAACTCTTGATAGCTTTCAAAAAAATAAAATCATTACCCTCAACTACGCGCAGAGGACATTTACCCAATTCCTATCCATTCCCAGCCCACAGCCAAGAAAAGATAAACTCATTACAATCCGGGGATCAGCGCTTTTGCTGCACCAAGAACATCGGTAACAAGGTCAAAGATAATTTTGGGAGGCGCCGTGATAAGACTGATAAGTTTTGCTAGCATCGATTTATGTGATTATATATTTTTGTCATTTTGGTCCAACTTAATTATTTTAAATCATTAATCGATGATAGACAAAGAGATACAGACCAAGAACTCAAAATAATAATTCCTATTATTGCTGCATTAAGAAATATCGCTTTATTTAGGGATCAATTTACATGAAAAACAAAAGGCCCCACTTTGTTACCATCGGACTTCTCATAACCATCCTTCTCTTCGCGATTCAGGGACCTGATCTCTCGAAGAAAAAAAAGTCAATAGCTGAACACGGTTCCACACAAGTCTTCTCTAATTCCACTGACCCGGAAGCAAATATTCATTACCGGAGAGCACTTAAAACAAAACCAAATGAACGGATCCTACTCCCAGCCATTGACCACTCGACACTTATCAGAAAAGCGGAAAAACTTGAAGAACGTGGAACCTTCCGATTTGCAACAAGCCGCAATGTCGATGTAAGACCAGAAACGCACGGGACATGGGAAGAGGGCAAGCTCATCTCCTACTGGAACTTTGCCATCGAATCGAAAGGTGCCGAATCCCTTAACCTTGCATTCACAGAATTTTATCTTCCTGAAGGATCATTCCTTGAAATCGATAGCCCTTCTGATAAATCCAACCCTATACGTTTCACTGACAAGGACAATGAAGCGCATGGGCAACTCTGGACACCGCTCTTCAAGTCCGACAAACTGAATCTGAAACTCTCCTCTCCAACTAGGCTCATTGCAGACATCAGAATAAATATGACCAAAGTGAATCACGGCTTCAGGAGCTCCGGATCACATTTTAAAATTGCAAACAACACGTCCGGGGACTGCCAGATTGATGTGATCTGCTCGGCTGCTGACAACAGTGACTACGGGCCGCTAATCGATATATTTCGGGACCAGATAAAGTCAGTCGGAGCCTACACTCTGAACGGCGTCGACACCTGCAGTGGAGCCCTCATCAATAATACCAAAAATGACCTGAGACCGTTCTTCCTTACCGCCGAGCATTGCGGAATTAGCCCGTCGAACGCTGCCTCAATGGTCGTCTATTGGAACCACGAAAACTCTTCGTGCCGGACCATCGGTTCAAGACAAAACAGACAGGAAGGTGACGGACCTACGACGCAGTTCAACACCGGGGCCATTCTGAGAGCCGAATATGCCCCGTCTGACTTCGCACTAGTAGAGCTTGATGACCCGATCGATCCGGATCACGACCCTTTCTTTGCTGGATGGAATCGTTCCCCAGAAAATCCTGAAATGACTATAGGAATTCATCATCCTGGCGTCTCTGAAAAACGCATCTCATTCGATATGGATCCGACGACGATCACTGATTTTCTGAGCGCAAGGATCGATAATAATGCAAAATTTCTGCGTATAGGGGCGTGGGACTTTGGAACGACAGAGCCCGGATCCTCAGGCTCAGCCCTCTTTGATGACAAGGGAAGGATTATCGGCCAATTGACCGGAGGATACTCAGAGTGTGGCGGAGATCTAGGTCCAGACTATTACGGTAGGCTCCACACCTCATGGACTGGGGGAGGAACTCCCTCGACC
>JAAZZC010000061.1 GCA_014239335.1 Verrucomicrobiales bacterium | reverse complement strand
TGACTCAACAATTCAGGAAGATCCGGTGGCAATAGATACGCTGCAATGGCCGAGTATGGAGAAGATGGATTGTCTGGTTTTTCTCGAATCTGCTTTATGTAATCATTAGAATCCAGACTAACTTCGGAATACCGGTTGGGTGGGATGGAACCTTCTATTTTTCGAACCAGAAAAAGTGGTTGCTCCAGATTATCAGCTTGCTTATGCGCCACTTCAGAAAGCGAAAAGTCCATAAGATTGTCACCAGCCAAGACCATCCATGGGCCCTGAGTAGAAGATCGGAAACCTTGATCCAGTAACAAGCGCAAATCCGCAAGCGCGCCAGGAGCTTCTGTTGCCTCTTTAGCTTCGTTGGCTATAACTTCCACAGGAAATTCTTGAGTAAATGCCCACTCTTTAAACTCCTCTTGAAACCTTGTATTAACAACTACTGCGGCCTCTTCAATAACTCCTGTTTCCAAAGCCTGAAACAACAATCGAGTTAGTAATACCTGCCCCTGTAATTCTAACAATGGCTTTGGTCTATCCCTCGTTAAGGGATACATTCTAGTGGCAAAGCCTGCTGCGAGTAGAGCTAATTTCAAGGAACCTCCTTAAATAGTTGAGGCTCGACCACTTTAATTCCTTTCTTCTTTGCTTCCTCTTCTAATGCCGTCCACTTATCTTTGCCTTTCATGAGAGCGAGCACCGTCCCCCCTGAACCACATAGTTTGGCCGCGGATCCGTGACGTCTACAAAGATCGATCATTACTTGATCTTCCTCATGAATCGTAAAAAGAGAAGCACGCAATTCAAAGTTTCTATCTATGCATTCTGCAAGTTTAGAAATATCCCCAGCCAACAGAGCAATCCGTCCTTGTTCCACCAGAGGCTTATAGGAGTCCATTACTTTTTTTACTTCATTATCTCCGCTACTCCAACGCTCCATTATAGGAGCATGAACAGAACCACTGGGTCTTCCCGGTTTTGGAGAAATCAAAATCTTTAAAGATGGAAGTGTTTTAATAGGTAGCACTTCAGTCTTTTCCCCTGAAAAATCCATCCAAAGGAACTCCTCTTGGGCTTGAATCCAGCGATCCATAGGGCCCGCTATGATTCCAAGGTGTCTCTGTTCTACAGTCAATGTTGCATCAGCCAAGGATTTCCATGTCCACTGAAACCCATAGGCCTCGCCCATGACCCTCAATGCCGCCATCACTAGTGCACTGGAGCCAGCTAAGCCCGCCTGTATAGGAATGTCAGAGATGAACCTTAGCCCAAATTGTTTTTTAACTATGTGATGTTGAGAAAAGACCTTCCTGGCAGCTTTGAGAAGAGGTATTTCTTCAGAAGTCGAAACACTAGTATCTAGAAACACCTTAGCCTGCCAATTCCAAATGGGGAACCCCAGACCAAAACCTCCGTAAATATCAGAAGGGTTACCTAATAGGCTTACACGAGGCTGAGCAGTTGCAAAGGATTGTTTCATCAATCCCCTGGAATCCAGATATGGTGGTGGACATAGCTGAATTCAGTAAACAAGTATTGCTCACAGCTTCTAATTAGTATTGGGGGAAAATAATTTTTCAATTAATTAATTAAATAATCTTATTTCAATTACTATCAGAAATGGTCTGACTATTGGTTGCTTTTTGCCTCAAAAGACAGTTTAAGATATCAAATAAGTACTTCATATTCAAATCCTCTTTGTATTGCTTTAAAAGAGTAAAATATTTTTTAATCTCCAAGATTATCACGTCATTAATAATCCACAAACAGTCGTTTAAGACCTAATATTGTTCCTTGACTCATTTTGATATCCCAAATTAATTTTTTGAGAAGATTGATCAAATATAAAATATTTTATAGCTTATAATAATGAATTTCAGTACAGTAGCTCTGTATAACATCAATTGCTTGGTTATGACCTAATAATCTAAATTAACAGAATTTATTTAAGGCACATTGAAAGATCAGAATAGAAATGGCTCCAGACCCCAATCGACTCAAGCAACTTGAATCCCTTGCCGAAAAACTAGGACAAGCCTGGCTTAAAAACTCATTGATTGAAGAACCGAATTATTCAGAAATACCACAATCTAGAGAAGAGGCTTATTTTGTCCAAGATCAAATGGCACAGTTTATTGACAAGGATATTTCAGGCTGGAAAGTAGGGGCAACTAGTGCTAAAATGCGTGAACTAGACGGACATGATGATGTAATTCCAGGACGAATATTCTCACCGGTTACTTTCGTTGGCCCCATACAAAAGCTTAGTATTGATCAATTCCCTAACGCTCGTGTAGAAACTGAGTTCGCTTTTCGCCTCAATGAAGACATTCCGATTCGCGACCAAAACTGGACGGCAGCGGACCTGGAGAACAGAGTAAGTATGTATCCTGCTGTTGAAATCATTGGGAATCGTCATCAGTTAAAGAGTGCGACCAAATCAGAAAAATCCCTTATGACCATTGCTGACAATGGTGGAGGAATAGGATTCGTCTTTGGAACAGCATTTCATGACTGGAAAAATCTCAATTTCCGAAACCATTCCATATGTCTCCAGGTGGACGATAATCCTGAGGCAGAAAACTTTTTGGGAGAAATGCGTTGTCAACCTTTGGAGGCTGTGGCAGACCTTGTCAACCATCTCTCCAGCAGGGAGATTTCATTAAGGGAAGGTGACTTCGTTTCAACTGGC
>JAAZZC010000281.1 GCA_014239335.1 Verrucomicrobiales bacterium | reverse complement strand
GACATTGCAACGAAACCTGGGAGGTTCTGAGTCTCAGCGCCGAGACCATAAACGAGCCATGAACCCATGCTCGGTCGGTTAGGTTGTAAGGCTCCGAGATTTGCCATTAGAATTCCGCCAGCATGCTCAGGAATGTCAGTGTGCATTGAATGAACGAAGCAGATATCATCGACGCATTCCGCAACATGGGGAAAAATATCACTGACCCATTTTCCGCACTCGCCATATTGCTTAAAGCTGAAGGGTGAGGGCATGAGGCCCATTTTTGTATTTCTCAGAGTCTTCCTGTTAACGGATTCGGGCCTCTGACCAGCGTGCTTTGCGATCATTGGCTTATAATCGAACGTATCTACCTGTGATGGCCCACCAGGCATGAATAGCTGGATTATGCGTTTAGCTTTGGGTTTAAAATGAGGCTTCTTTGGTGACAGTGGTGAGGACTGATCAGTTGATCCTGCAGCTGAGCCAATTAAAGATGCGAGGCCCAAGGAGCCGAAACCTCCTCCCATCTTCATTAGGGCATCTCTACGGCTCAGAGAGTTTTGTGTGGCTCTCCGGTAAGCGAGTTCATGTTCAAAGAATTTCATGGCTTTAATTGATATAATTTTATCTTACTTGAATGAGTTCGTGGGCGCTAAGTAATACTTGAGCATATAGCTCCCAATTCTTTTGTGAAGGACTCTCCCCTAGCAACTTGTTTGCTAGGTCCCGTTCATTGCTATCCGGGGGTCTAGAATATAGTCTCTGGTACGCTGATTCAATGATTGAGTTTGTATCATTGGTACTATCAAAGAGTTGTTTTCCTAGGTGCTTTGCTCTGGTAGTCATGAAGGCGCTATTCATCATGAATAGGTACTGTTGTGGAACCACGCTACTAGATCTTTTGGGACTAGTGGAAACGGCTGCAGGAAAATCAAATAGTCGCAAAAAAGCATCAGACTGGAACCGATCACCGGTCCTACTGATTGTCGCATAAAGTGTTCTTCTTTTACTATTAAGTATTTCACCGTCGGGTGAGCCTCCTACCTTCTCATCAAGCTCACCAGTGACGGCTAGTAAAGTGTCCCTCCAAGATTCTACCTCCAATTTTCTTGGGCTATACCTCCATAACATTTTGTTGTCTCCATCCTTATTGAATTTTTCTTTATTGTAATCGCTGCTCATCTGCCACGTCGCAGAGGACAGTATGGTTTTATGTAGTTTTTTGATGGACCAACCCTCATTAATGAAATTTGAAGATAACCAATCAAGGAGCAATGGGTGAGACGGTTTTTCCCCAATCGTTCCGAAGTTGCTAGGAGTTCGCACGAGGCCTTGTCCGAAGTGCCAACCCCAAATTCGATTAACTATTACCCTAGCAGTTAAAGGGTTACTCGGATCGACTACAGAATTTGAGAGTTCAATTCGCCCGCTACCTTCTGAGTACTTCTTTCTTTCTTTGTCATCAATGATTTCAATGAATCGTCTAGGGGCTAGTTCTCCTTTCTTACGCAAGTCTCCCCGAAGAGCAATGTGCATATCTGCGTTACCGCTTTCAGCAAGCACATGTGCTTTTGCGGGTTTAGTTGGTTCGCTTTTTTTAAGCTGTTCAATTTCAGAGCGAATCTGGTTGAGCTTGGTCTTTGATTCATCTGGCAGTTTTTTCTCAACCTCTTTTCGATCGATCGATAGCCTCTTTGACTCCGCATCTAGAAATTGATTCACTTTATTATTTAATTCATCGATAGCGCGCTTCCAAGAGTTATGAGTTTCTATCTCGTTTTGATTTCCTACAGGAGCGTCAATGTTTCTGGTGTTTTTGAAGATGCCAGCTAGTGAGTAGTAGTCCTGCGTAGTGATCGGATCAAACTTATGGTCGTGGCACCTAGCGCAAGCAGCCGTGAGTCCGAGGAACGCCCTTGAAAAAGTATCGACTCGATCTGATAAGGTTTCTGCAAGTGCTTGAGCCTTCGCTTCTGGATCACCGCCGTCAGAATTGTAAGTAGGGCCAACCACGAAAAATCCGGTTGGAACTGGATCCTTATCATCTAAGAGATCTCCGGCAATTTGCTTTTTAACAAAAAGGTCATAAGGCATATCCGAATTCAGTGCATTAACTACCCAGTCACGGAACCGCCATGCCTGAGGTAGAGCCTTATTGTCACCGAAACCACCATGCCCATCACTGTATCTCGCCACATCGAGCCAATGACGCGCCCACCGTTCTCCGTAGTGTTCTGATTCTAATAAACTATCAATTACCTTTGAAAAAGCATCTGGAGACTTGTCATTTAAAAAAGCTTTTACTTGTTCCGGAGAAGGAGGTATTCCAATCAGATCAAGATAGGCGCGTCGGATAAGATTGCGCAATGGTGCTGGTTCGTTAGGTGCTAATTGATTTTGTTTGAGACGTGAAAAGATAAAGTTATCTATTGGATTCTTTGGCCAAGCATCATTCTCTATCTGAGGTGGACTTGGATTTTGAATCTTCTTAAAGGCCCAATGCTCGTTTCTAAATTTGTCCCAATCATAAGGTTCATTGTTGTCGGGTGTCACAGCTACAACTTCATTGTCAGATTCTGGCCAAGGAGCACCCATTTGAACCCATTCTCTGATCAGTGCAATTTTCTCCTCCGGCAATTTCCCTTTGGGCGGCATGGCCATGTCTTCATTTCTGTATAGAACCGCTTCGATTATTCGGCTCTGGTCTGGCTTTCCTGGTGATATTACAGATCCAGAGTCACCACCCTTGATTAATCCTTTATGAGAATCAAGGTACAGGCCAGCCTTAAGCTTACCCTTAGAATTTGCTTTCTGCGAATGGCATGCGAAGCAATTACTTGAAAGCAAAGGTCTGATTTTAGTTTCGAAGAATTCAATTTGATCGGGGCCCGGAGAATTTGCGGTTACTTCATTATGAAAGATCGCCAAGAGCATTAATGTTAGAGCTTTGGTCTTGATCATAAGTTGGGTTATTTTTTTGTGACAATGCAGACTTAACAATGAACAAATGAATAGTAACGCATGCAAGTGAATCTAATATCTTTGTTAAGAAAACTTTTAATAAATATTGAAATAAATTAATAATAAATTTCGTGATTATATGCTCTTGAAGGGTAATATTATAGTATCCCGCTTGAGTATACTGAAATTTAGTTAACTTGCTCGTTTGTAAAGCACCCCCTCAAATAACAAACCATGACTGCTCAACTTAAAATTACTCTCTTAGGGCTCTTGACCCTATCCCTTTGCCTGACTCTGCCTAAAACATTGAAGGCTGCCCCAGTGATCAGTGAGATTATGGCAGATAATGAATCCATACTTGCTGACATAGATGGTGATTTTTCTGATTGGATTGAGATACACAACCCTGACAACGCTGACTTTAACCTTGAAGGTTTATACTTAACTGACAATGCTGACAATCTTACCAAGTGGAAGTTCCCTGCGTCTACTATCAAGGCAGGTAAGTACCTCATAGTATTTGCATCAGGTAAAG
Source organism: Verrucomicrobiales bacterium (assembly GCA_014239335.1). Classification (GTDB taxonomy): domain Bacteria; phylum Verrucomicrobiota; class Verrucomicrobiia; order Verrucomicrobiales; family DEV007; genus EC70. The sequence continues at coordinate 4,328 of JAAZZC010000281.1, read as the reverse complement.
GCGAAGACATACATGAAGGAGGGGAACAGCTTCACACGAATTTTGAATTGTCCAGTGGGGGTGAGTATTTGGGCTTGATCGATTCAGATGGTAAAACAATTCTTTCTGAAATAGCACCAAAATTTCAAAAACAAGATAAGGACAGATCATTTGGTCTTGGTATTTGGGGTGTACCCAGTTCGACTTCATTGGTCAGTCCCAATGCGATGACTAGGTATTGGATTCCTACAAGCGAATCGCTTGGAACCAGTTGGCTCGAGTCTGGTGACAGCTTTGATGATTCAGAATGGACAGAAGTTAAACACCCGGTCGGCTTTGAGACCACTGCCGGCACTCTGGAGCGACTCGTTCAGACAAGCATCGCTGATGACATGAAAGGGACAAATGCTAGTGGGTACTTCAGGTTTCCTTTTCAATTTAATAGCATTAACAAAAAAATAGTTGGGGCTGAAATAAGAGTTACAATCGATGATGGATTCATCGCTTACATTAATGGTGTGGAAATCGGTTCATTTAATGCCCCTGATGAAATAGTTTATAATTCCAGAGCGACCGGGTCACGCTCTGATTCGATTGTTGCGTCCACTCCAATCACCATAGATATAGCATCCAACATAGACTCCATTAAGAATGGAGATAATGTGTTGTCAGTTCAGGCAATGAATACGACACCTGGCAGTTCAGACTTTCTGCTTGGAGTTCGCCTCATTGCTGACGTCATCAACGTCGGTGGGGGAACACAATACGGATTCTTTAAAACACCTTCTCCGGGATTTGCAAATTCAGAACTTTCGAGCCAAGGAAAAGTGAGTGACACAAAATTTAATCCTGACAGGGGATTTTATGATGAAACGTTTAATCTTGAAATCACGACCAAAACAGAAGGTGCAACTATAAGGTACACGACTGATGGATCTGAGCCTACCGCGACAAAGGGAAAGATCTATGCTTCTCCAATAAACATAACTAAGAGTTCAATCATTAGAGCTGCGGCATTCAAGAATGGTTATGATTCAACTAATATTGATACGCATTCCTATCTTTTTGTTAATGACATAATAAGACAATCAACATCGGCTCCTCCTGGTTGGCCCAGCGGGAGCGTTAATGGGCAAAGTTACCAATATGGAATGAATCAATCCGTTGTTAATAGTTCAAATTCTCAAATAGGAGGAGTTGAAAGAGTCAAAGACGCACTCCAAAGTCTACCCGCAATATCGATAGTCACGGAACAGGCTAATCTCACGAGTGCAAGGACAGGAATTTACTCTAATCCTCGGAGTGACGGAATAGCCTGGGAACGTGAGTCCTCAGTAGAGATGATTTTCCCGCCTAACTGGATTGATCCCTATGGTAATGAAAAGGGATTCCAGTCACCTTGCGGATTACGAATCAGGGGAGGTTATTCACGAAGGACTCAAAACCCAAAACATTCATTTAGGCTCTTTTTTAGATCTGATTACGGCAATGGCAGACTGAACTATCCAATATTCGGCGAAGAGGGGGCTGATGTTTTTAATAAGTTCGATCTTAGGGGGCCGCAAAACTATTCATGGGCTCAAGGAGATACTAACCGAAACAGTTTCATTCGTGATACATGGTCAAGGGACTTGCAAGGTCAAATGGGTCAACCCTATAAAAGAGGAAGATGGATCCAGCTATTTCTTAATGGCATCTATTGGGGAATGTTCCAAATCGATGAAAGGGCGGAGGCAAGTTACGGTGAAATATACTTCGGAGGAGATAAGGATGATTACGACGTTGTGAAATCATATGGTGGAGTCACTGATGGGAACAGGAACTCCTATCAACGACTATGGCAGAAGTGGCAACAAGGGTTCAGAACAAATGCTGCTTACTATGACGTACAAGGAATGAACCCTGACGGAACTATTAATCCTAACAAGGAGAGGCTAGTCGACATCGAAAACCTGATAGACTATATGATAATCACTTATTATACCGGTGATAGAGACGGTCCAGGTTCAAGGTACACCCAGCCCAGGCCAAATAATTACTTTGGGATCTATAACCGAGAAAATCCACAAGGTTATCATTTCTTTGAGCACGATAGTGAGCATTCTTTGGGAACAGGTGAAAATAATATGGTTTCACCATTCACAAGAAGCAGTTCCTTAAGTGATTTCAACCCTCACACTCTGCATGAGCGTTTTGCCCGTGACAATGAAGAGTACAGGATGCTCTTTTCGGATCGGTTAGCCATGTATTGTTATAATGGAGGCTTATTAACTGCTGATGTTGGCATAGATCGTGTCAACGCCAGAGCCAAACAACTTGACCCTGGTATCATTGCTCATTCAGCTCGATGGGGCAACACGTCGCGGTCCCGCACTGCGTGGTTAGGAGCTGTGAGTGGAGTCAGAAACTTTATTTCTAGTCGCGTCCCAACTCTCGTTAGTCAACTCAGATCAGTGAGTTGGTATCCTAACATCGATCCTCCAAAGTTCAGTAAGCACGGCGGATTCGTACAGAGTACTCAGCAGATACTTCTCAGAGGGGGGCCTGGTCAGATCCTTTACACTTTAAATGGCGAAGACCCTCGTCAGTTAGGTGGCGGCATTAATCCAGACGCAAAGATTTTCGATGGGAATACAAATAGCGAGATGCTTTTGAAAAGAGGATCAGCCTGGAAATATCTCGATAACGGTACTAATGCAGGAACTTCATGGAGGAGTGTCACATTCAATGACATTTTATGGAAATCGGGAGCAGCTGAACTCGGTTACGGTGATGGGGGTGAGAGGACCACGGTTTCATTTGGAACTAGTTCAACAAATAAACATGTTACAACCTACTTCAGAACCAAGTTCAGTGCGTCTGACGTCAACAAATTTGGAGAATTGGAGTTGAAGCTCAGAAGAGATGATGGGGCAGTAGTCTATTTGAATGGTAAAGAGGTTGCTCGCTCTGGGATGCCTGGTGGCACAATCAGCTACCTCACTTTTGCTGATAATATATCTGGTGGTAATGATGAGACGACCTATTACTCGTTTCCAATAGATACTAATTCACTAGTCAATGGCCAAAACGTTATTGCGGTTGAAGTTCATCAGTCATCTAGGACAAGTTCTGATGTGAGCTTTGATTTGGAGTTGTCTGGGGTCCAGTTCACTAACCCTAATCCCTTGTACTTGAGAGACGAGGGCTTAAACACAATTAAGGCAAGAGTTAAAAATAATAGTGTATGGAGTGCAATTACAGAGGCTGATTTTATTGTTGATGCAGAACCTGCGGGACGGGATAATCTTGCGATAAGCGAAATACACTATCGACCAGCTGCTCCGAACCAAGAAGAAATTGAAGCCGGTTTCAATGACCGATCTGACTTTGAATTTATTGAGCTGTTAAACATTTCACCAAGAGCAATTGATCTTGGCTCACTTAAATTCTCTGATGGTATTGATTTTGATTTCTCTACTGCAGACACTGACAGAACATTGGCTCCTGGAGAAAGACTAATTATTGTCAATAACCTCGATGCATTCAATATGCGCTATGGAAAAGTTTTACCGCCCCAAACTAAAATTATTGGAGAATATGAAGGGAACCTTGATAATGATGGCGAGCAGTTAGTCATAAGAGATGGCAAAGTAAATATAATTGATTTGATTTTCAATGACGGGGCCGAGTGGCCAGGAGGAGCTGACGGCGATGGGTTCTCTCTCATCAAAATTAATCCTACCGCAAATTACATGAACCCAGACCCCAGTACTTGGCGAAGCAGTGCTGCAATCGGTGGGAATCCAGGATACACCGACGATTTAACCTTAGCTGAATGGAGTGCAGTTAATAATGTTACCGACCCTTTATCTGATACTGACAATGATGGTTCATCGGCTATTTCAGAATATGCTGTCGGAACAGATCCAAATATTGTTTCGCACAGCTCTGGCCTATCGGTTCGCCTTGTACCCGAAGAAATTGAAGGTGTTACGGATGATTATTTTATAATTGATGTAAAAAGACGCATTGGAGCAGATGATGTTATTCTTAGCCTTCAATTAAGCGATAATCTTACGAAATGGGATGAACTGAAGGTCCCGATTCCTGTGATTAATTCAAAAAATAATCGTGATGGCACTGAAACTATTAGTTATTTGATTGGTACAGCTGAACAGCTAGGGCAAAACGTTTATTTTAGGGGTGTTATTTCACTTAAACCGTAGATCTTTCTAGCCACTTTAAGTGATAAAGATACGGTTTGAAAAAAGCCCCAAAGTCTAGGATTCTTGTTTATTCTTAAGTTAAAAGTGTTTAATTTTAGTTAGTGAAATTGACTAAACTATTACTGACTGCTCTTTTCTCAT
>JAAZZC010000062.1 GCA_014239335.1 Verrucomicrobiales bacterium | reverse complement strand
CTGTAGTAATCGACAACGTTCCACTTCTTATATTCTTGAGGGAGCCAAACAATTCTTTTGCTGTCAGGTGCCCAACACGGCTGCCTGGCATGGTCTGATATCTTGACTCGATCTTTCCCGTCTCGGCTCATTACCCATACGCTACGGATTGTGTTGCGACCAGTTCCTGTATCGACAAGGAAGCAGATTTTGGATCCGTCAGGTGAGCATTGAGGGTAAAGTTCATTTATTTTTGGAGTGTTTGTTAGGTTCTTTTGCTCGGTACCGTCAGCATTGCTAATGAAGAGCTCCCAGTTCCCTTCATGGTAGGCTTCATGGACAATCTTATGCGTATTTTGTTCAAGTTTACTCTTGAGTGTTCCAAAAGAATTAGAAGCAGAACAAAAGATTATAGTCAGTACGATTGAAGATATTAGCGCTGCAGGGTTCATGATCCTTATTTTTTTTGAGGATTAATTTTGCTTTGCACGCTAGCTGGAAGACCGCTGCTCTGAAGCCATTCAGTTGCGGCTGCTCTGTCGCGGCGGAAGTAAGTCTGCCCCGCATTGATGAGAGCGCCGTTGCGAGTCGGCTCATCTTGTATGCTGTCTGCCCAGATCAGAGCCGACTGCGGATCTTCGTGAGCGACTTTAGAGGCAAAGCCTCTTATTGCACGATCCTTTCCAACCGAATCCGGCATAGAGACTAGATGCTCGCTAGCGGCTGTGGGGTCACGGCCTGCCCAATGATGAAGGGCAGTTTCTAGTCCACTGTTCGAGCCTTTGCTCTCTGGTAATGAACTCAGCCACTCAGCGCTAGCGGGGGGGTCGCGGTGGGCCCAGGCTTCACCTACTTTGTGAATTGCCGTTGAGGAGATGTCAGAATCTAGGCTAGCCGCCCATTTTGAAGCTGACTCTGGATCAGAATAGGCAAATCTTGGGAGAATAGAATGGATTGATGATTGTCGCATTCCTTCGTCAGGAAGGCTCTCGGCCCATGCTCCTGCTTCTTCAAGATTCATGCTGCGGGTCGCCTTACGTGCAACGTCATGGACCATACGATGAGCGTCTTTGTCGCCTAAAGACTTTAGTGTGGTTATGAAATTGATGGCCCTGTCAGGGTCAGTGTTGGCTAGTCCCTCGACAATGCTTCTCTTTAGGTGGTCTTTACTGAGTCGCTTATTATCCAATTTATCGAGGTCGTTGAACCATGCGATGGCTTGGTCCGGGTTAGTGCTTGCCCAACCCGTCATTGTCACATGGAGGTCACGTTCTGAGGTTTTGGTTCCATTGATAACGGCTTCGGCGCCAGCCATAGACCCCCAAACGAAATGAAAGTCGCGGAATTCTGAGCTGTTTTGATCTAAGCTTTTTATCTGCTCTCTTATCTCACGAGCATTGTCCAGCGTCATGCCCTGAAGGAGTTCATTGAATATCTGTCGCCTCTTCAGCGGATTGAGTTCTTCTCTTAGTGATTGGCCGATTCTTTTTATGTTTGTGGCGTCGAGTTCCGTTCCTGACAAGGTAGAAGGATTCGATGTAGAATTAGTCGAAGTTGTGGAATTTTTATTGTCTCCTAATGGTGTGGATTTTACTGATTGCCGGTTAGCTAAGCCTCGTGATGATTGACCTCCATCTTGGGCTTGGGTCTTAGGATTGTCTGTTTCTGATTCGGGGCTGCGATCAGGTCTGAGTGACAGGCCGAGGAAAAAAGTTATTACAGGAAGAAGGATCCAGATAAATTTTTGCAATAGGTTTCTAGTCATTTTGCTTAACTTTTATATGTCTTCAATGGATGAAGATTTGCCAATTTAAATTGTCTAATTATTTAACTTTAAACTGGGCGGTTTTACAGTCACAAACTTTTTAATCAGTTTCATGATTGAGCCTATGATAGGGAATGTCCCATAAAGTGGGAAAGATGCATCCCAATAGTCCTTGTGTTCGGTGATTTGACCGGATTCATTGAAGCGGAGCCGGCTAACGCCATCTATTTCATAGGCCCTCTTTCGGAATTTATAACGCATTTTCCAGCTCACAAAAGCGAATTCATCGTCATTAGTTGATTGGATAGATTCGAATTGGACCCCTTGAAAAACCTTTAGTAGGTCATCAAGGATAAGTTTTATATGGGGCAGGCCCTTTCCTTTGTTTATGGGATCTTCATATTGTACGTCGTTAGTGTATATCGTATCCAGCTCTTGGAGTACTTCAGGCCCATAATTTTTTAACATGTGTATGAATTTATCTGTCATCGGTCAGTGTTTTTGATTTTGTAGATAATGATTCTACGACTGATTTGAGGAGATCAGATCCTCGAAGGCTTCATTTATGTTTGAAAATTCGAACTTGAAGCCTTCCTCTTCGAGCCTAATTGATTTGCAATACCTACCGAGGAGGATCAGTTCTGGATCGGTTCTCAGTATGAATTTGGCGCCAAGACGTATGAGCCATGCAGGTGCAGGTAATCCAAAGGGAGATCTGAGTGAGTTCCGCAATGATGCCATAAATGATGCATAGGATACAGGTTCAGGAGCCGTCGCTACATAAGTTCCATTAAATCTGATATTTTCTATGCATTGTTGCATAAGTTCGTTCATGTCATTTTCGTGGATCCAACTTATTCCTTGTTTTCCATTCCCTGCTATGCCGCCTAGACCATATTTGGCCAGTGTTCTTAGTTTTGGAAATGCGCCTCCTCTATTGCCAATAACGAAGCTCGTTCTCAGTATGACTTGGCGGACTGAATCGGGGACGTGATTTTTGTATGCCTTTTCCCAAGCTTCGCCGACTTTAGGTGCTAGGCCTTCGCCTAATGGTGAATCTTCAGTACATAACTCTGTGGGTGGATCACCGTAGATGTGAGCAGTAGACATTTGAATCCATACTTTTGGTGCAGAAGAGAGTGTATCAAATGCCTTTCCGAGAGCTTTCACTGAATTGACTCTAGAATCTAAAATTTCTGCACAGTTCTTTTGTGTTTTCCTGCAATCAACACTTTTCCCTGCAAGATTAACAACGGCAGAGGCACCCTCTAGTTCTTCAGACCAGTCGCCATTATTGATTCCGTCCCAATTCTTGTGAGTCCAGGGTCCGGAATCCTCGGGGCAGTGCCTCGACACGATGATGACTTTATAACCTTGTGAAGAGAGATGACGAGAGAGACTCTTGCCGAGGAATCCTGATCCTCCCGTGATTACTATCTTTTCGTGCCCCTGATCCATTTTCGTTGCTATGGCTGAAGGGAGTTCCATCCCTTCTTAAGAGTTGTGCTTAATATTTTCAACTGGTCTTGGAAATCTTTAAACGATGCGATATTTGTCATTTCACTAGGATCATTTCTATGGTCATAAAGTTCTCTATCGATCAATTTGTTGCTCTTCCATTCTCTCCACTCAGTGTAGCGGTGAGTGTTTGTTCGTACACTGTAACCCATGATGTGACCGTGACTAGAGTGTCGGTTGCCGGTTCGGTTCCGTGGAAATTGGCTGTAGGCGGCCTTCTTCCACTCCTTGTCAGGATCATTTAGTAACGGGATGAAACTAGTTCCTTCAAGTTTAGGCGGAATTTTGATTTGGCAGGCTTCACAAATGCTTGGGTATATATCGACTAGTTCCACGAGTGCATTGGACTTTGACCCTTGGTTGTTCTGCATAGGAATGCTGAATATCAAGGGGACCCGTAGTGAGAGTTCATAGTTGTTTGCTTTGGTCCATAAGCCTTGTTCGCCTAGGTGATATCCATGGTCGCCCCATATACATATGACAGTTTCATTTAGTATGTTCAGATCATTCAATGTTTGTATTAGGCTGCCCACTAGTGAGTCGATATAACTGACGCAGGCGTAGTAACCGTGCCTGAGTTCTTGGGTTTTAGCTTGTTCAATTATTCCGTTAGAAGGAATGTCGGTGTAGCCTTCCAGTTCTTTCCAGCTTCGCGTTGCTATTTCGGGAGCATTTGTTGGATGACTGGAAGAAATGGGTGCCGGTATTCGTTCTCTTTTGTACATGTTCCAATATTTTTTTGGTGCATTGAAAGGTAAGTGAGGTTTTCTGAAGCCAACTGCCAGGAAAAAAGGGTCGGGCATTTTGCTATAGCGGTTTAAATTTTTCATGGCCGCTTCACAGACCTTTCCATCAACATAATAGTTGTCATCGACTTCGGCGCTTTCAGTAGAGTCACGTTTCAGACCACCGCCTCTTAGATTTTTCGGTAAAGCGTAACGGAGTTGTGGTTCTCTGACCTGATCGTAGAGAGGTTCTTCCGACCACGAGGGTGGGTCCTTAGAAGGTTTGCCGCCACCATGGAATATTTTGCCGATGGATCGGGTTACGTAACCTTGATTTTTAAAATATTGGGGGAGTGTAACTGCTTTGGGTACTGATTCACGGAAATGAGTATTAAGGTCCCATACCTTAGTGCTGTTCGGTCGAAGCCCTGTCAGTAGAGAAAGTCTAGAAGGACTACAGAGTGACTGCTGGCAGTATGCCCTGTAAAAGGTGGTCCCTTTTTCAGCAATTTTATCAATATTTGGTGTAATTGCTGTCTTGTCTCCATAACATCCGAGCGTTGGTCTTAAGTCATCGATGGAGATGAAAAGAACATTTTTGCGATTCTCTCCTATGGACCAGTGGCTAGCATTGAACAATAGGAAGGACGAGAGAAATATTCTAGCTAATTTCACTACTCTTTAGTATGATCGGCCGTTTCTTTTGTTTCTTCTTGAGTTTGCTTCTCTGAACTTGTTGATGGCGTGGAGTTGTCCCTGAGCTCAGAGAGGAATATTATGCTTAGTGTGATGCAAATGACTACGAGGATGATGCTGACGATTTGGAGTGCTGGTATTTCACTATGAGCCTTCGTTTCATTAAGGAAGAGATTTTCATTCTTAACTTTAACTGGATCCTTAGGAGGATAGGATTGGTCAATTATGGGAAGGTCATCATCCATAAGTCCTGAAATACCCCTATCTGGAAGCCTTCTACCTCCCCGATAGCCACTTTCCCGTTCAATTTGAGCCT
>JAAZZC010000063.1 GCA_014239335.1 Verrucomicrobiales bacterium | reverse complement strand
GCTGGCCCAATGTCTGCTTCGCCAGTCCATTCGAACGGCAAGATTTATTTCTTAGATGAACAGGGCCAGACTACTGTTATTAAGACAGGAAAGAAATTTGAAGTTCTGGCAAGGAACCCTATCAATGAAAGGACCCTAGCCTCATACGCAATCGGAGAAGGAGCGATCTATATCCGTTCTCTGAATAATTTATATCGAATCGGGAAATGAAGAAGATCCTGAATACGTAAAATAGAATTAATATATTGGATAAATGGACACCATTGAGGATGCATACAAGAACTTATCGACGCGGCGTCATCTCCTGAGAGCGGGATCGGCTGGCATAGGCTCAATTGCATTAAATTCGATGTTAGCTCCTGAGGCCCTGGCTTCACAGGTTTCGGAGCAGGCGTCGCATTTTGCTCCGAAGGCCAAGCGGATTATTTTTCTCTTCATGAACGGTGCCCCTGCTCAGCAGGACCTTTTCGACTACAAGCCTAAACTGGACGAGTTTCATGGGAAGGAACTGTTCAAGAAATACGATGAAAAGTCGAAGTCCTGGAGCAAGGAGGGATTTGTAAAGAAGAATCAAAGGCTAACTGGCATGACTGCCGGACAGTCATCTTTCCCGGTCGCACGATCGAATTTTAAATTTAAACAACACGGAAGGAGCGGAGCATGGTTGAGCGAGATTTTACCCCATACCGCATCGATTGCTGACGATATTTGTTTTGTGAAATCAATGCATACTGAGGCAATCAACCATGATCCTGGTGTTACATTTTTCCAGACCGGTCATCAGCAACCGGGGCGGCCAAGTTTCGGAGCATGGATGAGTTATGGTTTGGGTACTGACAATAAGGACCTCCCTGCTTTCTGTGTTCTCATATCCAATGGGACCGGGCGGCCCGGGAGTCAGCCCGTGTACAGTAAGTTGTGGAGTAGTGGTTTTTTACCGAGCCTTCATCAGGGAGTTCAATTCCGTGGAGGGAAAACTCCAGTCCTCTATTTGAACAGTCAACCCGGTGAAAGTGTGGAAGCGAGGAGAAGGATGGTTAACCGAATGGAGTCTCTCAATAAGATGCAGCTTGAAGCTTTTGGAGATCAGGAAATTGCAACGCGCATTGCTCAATATGAAATGGCATTCCGGATGCAGATGTCTGTTCCTGAAGCGACGAGCATTAGTGATGAACCAAAGTCAGTACTTGACCTTTATGGACCAGAATGTCAGACGCCTGGAAAATTTGCGGCGAACGCATTGTTGGCTCGGCGCCTGGCAGAGCGTGGAGTAAGATTCATTCAATTGTATCACCGTGGCTGGGACCAGCACGGCGGCCTCATTGGTGCCTTGCCGAAGCAGTGCAAGGACACGGACCAGGCCTGCGCCGCTCTAGTCACTGATCTCAAGCAGCGAGGCATGCTTGATGAGACTCTTGTCATATGGGGAGGTGAATTTGGTCGGACCACTTATAGTCAGGGAGGTGCAGGTAAGGCAGCCAATGGTAGAGACCATCATCCGAGATGTTTCACTTACTGGATGGCTGGTGGCGGTATTAGGGCCGGAATGACATATGGTGAGACTGATCATGTCGGGTACAATATAGCAAAGGATCCTGTTCACGTTCATGACTTTCAGGCAACGGTCATGCATTTGATGGGCATTGATCATGAACGGCTCGTATTTAAATATCAAGGGCGCCGGTTCCGACTCACGGATGTCCATGGTAAAGTTATCCAACCCATCGTTTCATGATGAAAGGGGCCGCTGTCTTTGTGTTAATGATTTCTTTGATGAGGCTGGGGTCAGCCGTCTCATTCAATGATCAGATCCGACCAATCTTGGCTGACCGTTGCTTTGCGTGTCATGGGCCGGACTCTGCGGCTCGGAAGGCGGGACTTCGGCTTGACCGAGAAGAGTTTGCTAAGGCTGCCCTGGCCGAGAGTGGTAATGTGCCTATCGTCGCAGGCCATACGGATAAGAGTGAAATTTTTAAGCGGATCACGTCCAATGATCCTGATGAGGTGATGCCTCCTCCGGATGCGAAATCCGAACTGACACCAAAAGAGATTCAATTAATTGGGGAGTGGATCACAGAGGGAGCCAAATGGGAACGTCATTGGGCATTCATGTCACCGCAAAAACCACCTTTTCCTGAGGTCGATGATAAGTCTTGGGCAATAAATGGAATTGATAATTTTATTCTATCCAAACTGGAAAGTTTGGGATTGAAGCCTTCGGATCGCGTAGGGAAAGAACAGCTCTTGCGTAGGGCCAGTCTTGATCTTACTGGGCTTCCTCCTACCATTGCTGACCTTGAGAATTTCATTAAGGATAATTCGGACGATGCTTTCGAGGATGCCGTTGATCGACTATTAGCTTCTCCAGGATTTGGAGAGAGGATGGCTCTCGAGTGGTTGGACGTTGCCAGGTACGGAGACACTGACGGCTTGTTTGAGGATCACCCTCGTAGCATATATCCTTGGAGGGACTGGGTCATTTCAGCATTCAATGCGAATCTTCCATATAATGACTTTATTACTTGGCAAGTTTCAGGGGATTTGATTCCTAATGCGACTAATGAGCAAAAATTGGCGACCGGATTCCTTCGTAACAACCCAACATCCAATGAAGGGGGTATCATAGATGAGGATTATCGAATCAAATATCTTGTTGATCGTGTCAATACTACCGCGACTGCCTTCCTTGGACTGACCATGGAATGTGCTCAGTGTCATGATCACAAATTTGATCCGATATCGCAGCGCGAATATTATCAGTTCTCGGGTTTCTTCAATAGCCTAGTCGGTCGCGGGAACACGAAAGGTGCAACGGCTCCGACCCTCAAGATACTTTCTCCGGCCCATACGGAGCAAATAGCAAAATTAGCTGATCAAATTAAAGTAATTGAATCAACTTTGAAGGGGACGCCTCCCGAGCTTAACCAGGACTTTGAAAAATGGCTCATTGAGCTCGAAAAGCCTATTCCCTGGAAAGACCTTAAGGAAGTGAGTGATACGCGTGAAGGTTCTAGTGCTAAAAAGGATCAGGGAAAAGTACAGGCATCGAAGATGATGGGGCGCTATCTGAGAGTAGCGCTTCCAAAAGAGCAGAAAGGTTTCATTACCATTTCAGAAGTTGAAGTTTATTCTTTGGGTAACAATGTGGGGAGATTAGGAAAGGCCTCCCAGTCCAGTGATTATTCTACTGCAGGTCTGGCTTCTAAGGCCATTGATGGGAATGCGGATGGTTCATTCGGTTCGTGCTCATGCACGAAGGAGCAAAAAGATGCCTGGTGGGAAATTGATCTTGGATCTGAAATGCCAATTGATCACGTGGTCATCTTTAACCGGAACGATTGTTGTTCCGAGAGGTTAGATAATGTGTCTGTTTCTTTGCTCGATTCATCACGCAAGCAGGTCACTCAACGCAAAATAGGGGACGCGCCTTTCCGTTCTGTGCTGACCTTTAATCCCGGTTCTGTCCTCCCTGAGTCGGGAAAAAAGAACTACGAGTTAATTTTTGCATCTGTCCCGGGTCCTTTAGCTGCTATTTCCTTGTCAGGTCCTAGTCCAGGTATCATTGAATCTGTAAGGATTGAGCGTGTACCATCAGCGGGTAAGGCCCATGAATTAAAAATAGTTGGTGAAGCCAAAGGTAAATTTAGTAAGGAAAATCCTCTGATAATAGGTTTGGAAAAACCTGAAAATTTAACTGACAAGGACAGGCTCAAGGTTTCCCTGGTCGGCGATGATGTTCGGGTCAGTATCACTGATAGCTCTAGTGCTGTGGAGCACAAGAAGGTCCCTGAGGGTCGAGACAAGAGACTCGCACACTTTCGTGAAAGCTGGTCCGGTGAAAAAGTCATTATTGAAGACGGAGCAGCAGGCTCTACCCTTTCGCCCGGTTTATCATATTCTCCACGAATCAGGACATGAGTGGCTCGAGGCTTAGCCTCATCAGCTGCGATCATGCTAACTTTCGCTTTCCCCTCAAGGTCAGACTTACTCTTCTTGGCAGCGGCAAGGGTTGACCTCTGTTCTTTAAAACCGGACCAGCTTTCACGAAAGTGAGCGAGCCTCTTGTCCCGACCCTCAGGGACCTTCTTGTGCTCCACAGCACTAGAGCTATCAGTGATACTGACCCGAACATCATCGCCGACCAGGGAAACCTTGAGCCTGTCCTTGTCAGTTAAATTTTCAGGTTTTTCCAAACCTATTATCAGAGG
>JAAZZC010000064.1 GCA_014239335.1 Verrucomicrobiales bacterium | reverse complement strand
TTGGTAGTCGTGAATGGATTTCAAAGGTGCTGACCGTTGAGCATTATGAGAGTGATCAATTCTTTGGTAATACAAAATTCAAAAATGGTAAGATGCTGGAATTTCTTGTGGACACAGAGCTTGAAGAAGAGGACGTGGAAGGGCTGGCAGCGGCGCTTTCCTCGGAGGCTAAGCTTAAATCACAATCAGACATTGATAATAATGACACTGAACTAATAGCTAATGGTTTTGAGTGGATGGGTGAGGATGAGCTTGCATGCACTGATTGCCATAAAGTTAAAGGAGACGGAGGGAAGAAAGGCCCTGATCTTACTGGCTACATGTCAAGGCAATGGCTCATAGACTTCATTGGCAATTCGAGCCATGACAGATTTTATGGTGATGATAATGACAGGATGCCCAATTTCTTGGATGCGGTGGATGCCGAAGGTGAAATTAAGTCAGGCAAACTTAATCAAAAGAGTGTTGAGCTGATTGTTGATTGGTTGCGTGGAGAGTACGCTGATAAAAAAGGCACAGACTAAAGAGCTTTTTACTATAGTTATTGTAAATGTTAAAAATTGAATGTCCTAAATGTGGAACTCCGTTAGAAGTTCCTATTGATAAGGCCAAGGGAAAGGGCAGATGCTCAACTTGTGAGACTAAATTCCTTATACCAGCCAAAGAAGGCGATGAGATAGAAATTCTAGACGAAGATCAGGGAGTTATTGTAAAAAGTGAAAATGGGAACGATTCCAAAGAAAAAGGTGAGTCTGACAAAGAAGGGGAGAAGAATGAGGAGCAGAACAGTGAGGATCAGGGGCAACAATTGTCAGACGATTCTATGACTAAGTGGCTAAAGGCACTTGGTTTTATTTCTGTGGGTCTCGTAATAGGGATTTTTCTTGGATTTTATGTCGGCAGGTTCACTGCCCCGCCTGAGGATGAATTTTATGAGTCTGGACCCTCTATTAAATCACGGGGTGATACGATTGACCCTTTCGGTATTGATAATAATTAGAACTAATGAATTGGGAATTTCGTACTTTTTTGTAGTATAATCACTCTAATGTTTCTTAGATATTTTAATTTAGCTATGGTTTTTACCTTGTTTGGTCTCATTTCATGTGACCGTAGTGAAGAGTATGTAGAAATAAAGGATACTCGAGAACCTAGTCGTTTTTCTCCGGATCCTGAACTTGGTCTGTCTTTTAAGGACCGTGTTGGAATACAGCAGACATCTAATAATCCTTCAGAGTCATCTAAAGTGTCATTCTTTGTTAAAATGGTAGGCCCCAAATCATTGATTGATGGAGAAAAAAGTAGATTTGATGCTTTTTGCAAAACTTTAAAAGTCGGTAAGGGTAATCCGCCGTTTGAATGGGCTAAGCCTGATGAGTGGGATGACGTTGAAGGAACTAAAATGAGAATTGCTAATTTTAGCTTTGGTCCCGATAAGAAGGGCGAGTGTTATTTCACGGTACTGCCTGGTGGAGGCGAATTGTTATCGAACCTCAATCGTTGGCGTGGTCAGATGGGATTGCCCAATGCGACTCGAGCAGATGCGGACGCTTTACCTTCGCGTCAGTTTCTATTTGGTGAGGGTAAGTATGTTGAAATTGAAGGTTCATTTAAAGGTTTTGGGGTAAGCGAAGGTAAGGATGGATATAAAATGATTGGAATAATTATGCCCGAACTCCAAATAGAATTGCCTAAATAGACTAATGAAGGATACTGAATCAGAGGGTTACCAATCTGCTCGCAAAAAGAAATCATTGCTTGCTAAGGTGTATAATTTCTTTTCGGGGTACTTACTTGCGGTCATTTTATTAACGTCCCTTCTCGCTCTGACTTATTTTGGGACCATGGCTCAAGTCGAGATGGGGCTGTATGAAGCTTCTGAAAAATATTTTGAATCCTTTTTCCTGGTCGAGAAAGTTGGGTTTATTCATGTGCTCCTTCCTGGCGTTTACTTGGTCAGCGCATTGCTATTCTTAAATCTCTCGCTTGGAGCAATTGTCAGAGCTCGGAAGAGCTGGCGCCGGCCAGGAATGTTGATCGCGCATAGTGGGATACTTTACATATTACTGGCAGGGTTCGTTGCCTTTCATTATACGAAGGAAGGCAATATGCTGCTTTATGAGCCGAACGGATCAGATAAAATGCATCAGTCTGATGAAATATATAACCTCATTAATTGGAGCGTCGAGGTTACCAAATACAATTCAGATGGGGAACGTGAATTAATTCATGTGATTGGACCCGAACAATTGAGTGGATCTTGGAATGAACGGGACTCAAGAAATTATAGGAACAAAGATATTCCTTTTCAGATTAAGGTGTCTGGTTATTTGAGGAATATAGCGAATGGGAAGGGCCAATTGGCTGGTCTCCTTAGTGAGAAGAAGGCAAAAGATAAAGGGGTGAGAGTCCTCGAAGGCTATGGCGTTGAAGCTGTTCCAACTAATAAGAATATGGAATTTAATCTTCCAGCCGCTTACATTGATATTTATGTGAAGGTTAAGTCTAACGAATATGCTTCTGAGGCAGCTTCTTCGGCCCTTATCATTGGGGCAGGGCCAATGTCTCCTAGGCCCTTTACTTTCAGTGTTAATGACGAGCAGTGGTCCGTTGATCTTACCCGTCAGCGCTACACGCTTCCCTTTGCGATTGAACTAGAGAATTTTCAAAAGGAAGATCACCCTGGTACGATGAGGGCGCGTGAATATTCTAGTGACGTTATAAAGATTGATACTGGTCGGAAGGTGCACATTAGCATGAATAAGCCCATGAGAGACGCTGGGTATACGCTCTATCAAGCTAGTTGGGGTCCAGAAGGGGCTCGGCCCGGTGATCGTCTTTATACAAGTTTGGCTGTTTCTCACAACCCAGCTGATCAGTGGCCGAAGTACGGAACTTATGTCATTGCTATAGGAATGACAATTCACTTTGTGCAGAAACTTTTCTCCTATCTTAAACGCAATAATAGATCGAGAAGAAGAGAGGAGGACTCCCAATGATTACTCTAATTAAATCATTAAAACTGATTCTGCTTTTTGCTGTCGCTTCGTCTCTCAACTTCAGCGCTGCGGCGATAGAGTCCTATAAAAAGTGGGACCCAGAAATTGTGAAAATCTTTGAGGCGATGCCCGTTCAGGAAGATGGCCGACTCAAGCCGATGCAGACAGTCGCTCGTTACAAGTTAATGCGGATAAATAATTCGAAGCGTCTTCAGTTCGATGTTGGAGGAGAGAAGATTAAAGTCTCTGCTGCAGAATGGCTGTTAGATTGTCTTTTCCGTCCTGAAGTGGCAAAACAAATGCCCATTTTCAAGGTAAATAATCCTGACGTAATTGAGGCAATCGGAGTAGATCCTCATAGCTCGCCGCGCGAAAGATACAGTTATGAGGAAATTAGTAGTGTTCCTGATGCGATGAAACGGCTTTCTGAAAGGACCGGAGAATTGGGTAAAATCATGGAGGATTCTGATAAAGAGGAGGAGAGTAAGGAGTTGCGTCGTGACCCCGTAAATTCAGGGCTTCTTTCTCTTAAGTCAGCCGTCAATGAATTTGAGTGGGCGGCCAATGCATTCAACTTTGCTAGGGATGGGATCGATGTCGATTTGGGGGCAGCTTCTGAGGCATTTAAAAAGGCTGATGGTGGTAAATCAAAGGTCAGTTATTTTCTTTCTGAGTTTGATAAAATCATAGAGATTGCAAGAAAGCCTGATGGGCAGGAATTTGTAGCAAAGATATCTACAGCTTTCAATCTCCTTGAGAGGGATATGGCAACGGCCGGAGTGAAGGACAGGGTCAGTATGATTAGTTTGGCTATGTTCCCACCCATGTCAGATGATGATGAGGAGTGGATAAAGCCCGGTTACTTGATCGAGCAATTGTCATTCCGTAAGAACGAACTATCAGCTGAGGAACAAAAGAAATTCGCACAATGGGCCTTACCAAAAATTGAGACTCTTGAAAGTCTGACGAGAAATGTAGAATCGCCGAGTTTTGCTACTGATCTTAAGGCCTTAAGTGATGGGATAGTAAGCATGGCAAAGGAGAGGGGAGAATATAAGAACATCGAATTGGAGTTGTTGAATAATCGCCTTGGTCTTTTTCATTGGGCGTTACCTTTTTATATCATGGCGTTTATTCTTTTGGCGCTGACCTGGCTAGGTCAAGGCACCAAGGTTTCAAAGTTCCTGACTTATGGAGTCATTGGGATGACGGTTTTTGCGACCATAGCGCTGATAGCAGGGATTTGCTTTCGTAGCGTTCTTCTTGGAAGACCACCAATTTCAACTCTTTATGAAACGATTCCCTTCATCACAGGAACTGCTGTAATTCTATGCTTAATTATTGAGTTCTTTGATAGAAAAGGGATCGCTTTGGCTTGTTCCATTATGATTGGCATCATTGGGCTTTTCCTAGCGATGCGTTTTGAGATTAAGGAGGCTCGCGATACTTTAAAAGTACTCGAGGCTGTTCTCCGTTCCAATTTTTGGTTAGCGACTCATGTCATAGCCATTAACATTGGTTATGCGGCTGCCATTCTTGGAGGCGTTATAGCCCATTTGTATATCTTTTCTAGTTTTCTTAATATTGGGTCAAAAGATTTCAGAAAGTCGGTCACACGGATGGTATATGGAGTGACTTGTTTTGGGCTTTTATTTGCATTAGTAGGCACCGTTTTGGGTGGGGTTTGGGCAAATGATAGCTGGGGAAGGTTCTGGGGATGGGATCCTAAAGAAAATGGAGCCCTTATGATTTGCATTGGCGCTCTAATACTTTTGCATGCCAGAATGGGTGGTTACATCAAGGAGCTGGGTATTAATGTAATTGCGGTGCTTATTCTTATGATAACAGTGTTTTCTTGGTGGCATGTGAATCAGCTTGAAACGGGTCTTCATAGCTATGGATTTACTAGTGGCATCATGTTTTGGCTCTTTATTGTCTATGCAATAGAGTCCGCGGTCATGACAATCGGCATCAGTTGCTGCTTTTTCAGGTTTCCCGACCGGAAGATACCACTAGCAGGATATCGTTTAGTATTTCCTGTCTCTTTTTTCCTTTTAGCCTTCATATTTATGATTGTTTTTGTAAATCTTGCGATACTAAATAAAGGCTAAAGATTTCTAGAATTTAAATTTTACTCAAAAAGCATGAAAATACATATAACTATAAGAGCATTAATATCTGCAGTGTTTTTAATATCTGGTTCACTAGCCTTTGCTGAAGTGAAGAAAAAGGTCGTTTTTGTGGCTGGTAATAGGAGTCATGGATGGGGAGCTCATGAATTCAATGCAGGTTCATTGTTAATGGAAGCTCATTTAAAAGAAGCCCTTGGAGATAACATAGAAACGGTCGTTCATAAGAATGGTTGGCCAAAAGTGGCGAATCCTTTCGACGGAGCTGATGCGATTGTGCTTTTCATGGATGGAGGAGGAGGTCACCCCATTAATAGGAACTTAGATCAGGTCAAAAAAGAGATAGACCGTGGTTGTGGGTTAATGTGTATGCATTACGCAGTTGAGGTCCCTGCTGGCAGATCCGGGAAAGCATTGCAGCAATGGATTGGTGGATATTACGAGACTGGATGGTCAATAAATCCACATTGGGTTGCTAATTCTAAGCTTAATAAGAATCACCCAGTGACTAGGGGTGTACAGGATTTTAAAGTTAAAGATGAGTGGTACTTTAATATGCGGTTCAGAGAAGGAAAGACTGGTGTTACAAGTATCCTTGATGCGGTCCCAGACGATGTGGCTCGATCAGGTAAATCATCTTGGCCGCGCGGTCCCAAAAAACATATCGTCCAAGCGGCTGGAAGAGCAGAGACTCTATGTTGGTCAGTTCAGAGAGAAGATGGGGGCCGAGGCGTTGGATTCACTGGCGCTCATTTTCACGCTAATTTCGGAGATGACGGATACCGTAAACTAATACTAAATGCCGTGGCTTGGACTGCAGGACTCACGATTCCGGAGAAGGGCCTAGTCAGTCACCGTCCCAATGAATCAGAGCTGGACGCTAACCAAGACTTTAAAAAGCCAGGTAACCAGAAAAAGAAAGTCGTGGCTAAGCCAAAGTCCAATAAAGCGAAGGCGAAATTTACCAGTAAGACAATTTCAAGAGCAACACCTAACCATTCAGTCAATGTTGATATTGATGTGAGTGGAGCCAATAAGCTCTACCTCGTAGTTGATGATGCCGGTGATGGATATGCTGCTGATTGGGCTGATTGGGCCGAGCCTCGGATCGTTGTAAAAGGCAAAGAGTCCAAGCTCACAGATCTTAAATGGAAATCGGCCAGGGTCGACTGGGGGCAGGCACGTGTGAATAAGAATGCCGGGGGAGGAAACCTAAAGATTAATGGGAAGGGTATTAGTTACGGGATAGGTGTACATGCTAATTCCGTTCTTGAGTATGATCTTCCTAAAGGGGCAGAACGATTCAAGGCGACTTGTGGTCTTGATAATGGGGGCACAGACCAAGCTTCTCAGGGTCCCAGTGTTCGCTTTCAGGTCTTCACTGAGAAGCCGAAAATTGCAGCAAGAAAGTCTGGTGGTAATGGCGGACTTGAGCCGAGTGAATCTCTAGATTTGTTAGAAGTGGCTGACGGGATGAAAGCGGAGCTATTCGCCTCCGAACCTATGATTTTAAGCCCTTCAAGTATTGATATTGATCATAAGGGTCGAGTATGGGTCGCTGAAATTGTTAATTATAGGGGCCACAATGGCAAGAGGGCAGAGGGAGATCGGATATTAATTCTAGAAGATACTAATGGGGATGGTCTCGCTGATACGGTTAAAACTTTTTACCAAGGAAGAGACATAGATTCCCCTCATGGTGTCTGTGTATTGGGAGATAAGATCATAGTTTCAGCGGGTGAGCAGGTCCTGCTCTTTACAGATAAGAACGGTGACGATAAGCCCGATGAAAAGAAGGTGCTCTTCAATGTCGTGGGCGGAAAGCAACACGATCACGGGATTCACGCGTTCTGTTTCGGTCCTGACGGAAAATTGTATTTCAATTTTGGCAATGCATCGCGAGGCTTAAAGACTCCTGATGGTAAAGTGATTGTTGATAAGATGGGGAATGAAGTAATGGCCGACAAAAAGCCTTACCAACAAGGAATGGTTTTCAGATGTGATTTGGATGGTTCTAACGTAGAGACTCTTGGATGGAACTTTAGAAACAATTGGGAAGCTACGGTTGATTCATTTGGATCAGTTTGGCAGTCAGATAATGATGACGATGGTAATCGTGGAGTTCGCATTAACTATGTAATGGAATTCGGTAACTATGGTTATCGTGATGAGTTCACTGGTAAGGGGTGGAGGGACAAGCGTACCAATATCGAGAAAGAGATACCACTGAGGCACTGGCACCTCAATGATCCTGGCGTAGTACCAAATCTTTTACAGACTGGGGCCGGTTCTCCTACAGGAATTGTTTTATATGAAGGGAAAATGTTTCCTTCGTTGCGGCATCAGGTGATACATTGTGACGCTGGTCCTAATGTATGCAGAGCATATCCTCGTAAGAATAGCGGTGCTGGATACACGGCCGAGATGCTCCCATTATTGAGTGGAGGAGGGGACAAGTGGTACAGGCCAAGTGATGTTGCAGTGGCTCCTGACGGATCACTCATTATAGCTGATTGGTACGATCCAGGTGTTGGAGGTCATGGGATGAGAGACCTTGACAGAGGAAGGATATTTAGACTGATCCCCGAAGATCACGACGGCTATAAGATTCCAAAAGTTAATATCAAAACATTGGCCGGAGCGATCGAAGCATTAAAGAGTCCAAACTTTGACATGCGTTACTTGGCATGGAACTCACTCCATTCTATGGGTCGTGATAAGTCAGAGGCTGCTTTATTGGAAATGATGGGATCAAAGGATAAAGTTTATAGTGCTAGGGCTGCTTGGTGCTTAGGAAAAATGGATGGAGCCGCGAAGATGGTCATTGAGAAATTAAAGAAAAGCAGTGATTCGGACTTAAGGATCGTTTCAATAAGGTTATCGAGACAGCTCAATCATGGCGTCGTGGGTTTAGTCACTGAACTGGCTAAGGATAAAAATCCACAGGTTAGAAGAGAATGTGCGATTGCATTGCGTGAGATGGATGCAAAGAGCGCGGCTAGCATTTGGGCTCAGTTGGCAATTCAGCATGACGGTTCAGACAGATGGTACCTCGAAGCTTTGGGGATTGCAGCTGAGGGTAAGTGGGACGCTTGCTTTGATGCATGGCTCAAAGCAGGAGGAAAATGGTCGAGTGCTGGTGGCCGTGATATTGTTTGGAGGTCTAGGAGTAAATCAGCGCCTGCAATGCTTGCGAAAATAGTCAAAGACGCATCGACTAAAGAAGATCAAAAAGCTAGGTACATGAGGGCCTTTGATTTTCATTCAGGACCAGAAAAAGACGCTGCGCTACAAAGCATATTGCTTGATTAAGTGTTTAGGATTTCTTTCAAGATTTACGTTATAGCATTGAGTGCACTCCTTGGCTGTGAATCGGCTAGAGCTGATGAGGCAAGGGACGCGCTAATAGTTCAAACAATACTAAAACTCGAATCTTTTGATTATGAAAAGAGTTCCAGTAAAGTTAAGGATTCTGTATCTCGGTACCTTCAGAAAAATGTAGGTTCAGAAGAATATTACACCCTAGTAGAAAAGTTTTTAATTGAAGGGCAATTAAGTAATTTACAACGGCTATGTTCGCAAAAGGAATCCAATTCACGTGCTGCGAATCTTTTATTTAAAATAGGAGGTAAGAGCGTAATAGCTTCTACTTTGAAGATCGTTGATGGAGGCAGGGACAACTTCATTAAGTCAATTGGTTCCGTTAATGATCCTGAAGCCGTGTCTGTTCTGCAGGATTTGCTTTCAGGTGACAACTACAAAGAAATGAGAGTCGTTATCGGAGCCATGTCGAATAGCCCCGCTGGTCAAGAAAGGCTACTCGATTTATGTGCAGCTAAGAAAATTCCTTCACAATTGAAGCAAGATGTTTCGATTCTGTTGTCAGGTTCGGTTGACCCGGTTGTTCGCTCACGTGCGGCAAAGTTAATCCCTTTACCCGCTTCTTTGGGAGGAGGATCTTTGCCTCCCGTTAATGAACTAGTGGCGCTTCGGGGCGATTCAAAAAAAGGTGAAATTGTCTATTTACGCTCATGTTTCACCTGTCATAAGGTAGGAGAGAAGGGCATTGATTTTGGTCCGGCCCTATCTGAGATTGGAGACAAGCTGGCTAGAGAAGCTATGTATGTTTCTATCATGTCTCCTAACCAGGCGATCAGTTTTGGTTATGAGGGTTTCACTGTTAAAACTAAGACAGGCAATACGCTCATCGGTTATGTCGTGAGTGATGGTGATAATGAGCTAGCAATGAAGGTTCCAGGAGGAGCTGTAATTTCAACTGACAAGAGTAAAGTCGAATCGAGAGTCCCTCTTGCAGTCTCACTAATGCCATCAGGTTTAGTTTCTACTATGACAAAAGACGAACTGGTTAATTTGGTTGAGTATTTGATGACTTTAAAAAAGAAATCAAAATAGGATAGTCTTGAACAGAAATTAATTATAAAATAATTGTATCGTGTCAGAGAAAAAAACTAACCTCGTCGATTTGGGATTCATGGATGCCCGAATTAAACTCATTGATATAGCGGCCTTTCTTGATCGTATTGATAGGCATGATCAGACAGATGATTATAGAGTCTTGGCTCTGAAGGAGGCTTTGCCTGAGCTCCTCAGTAGTGAGAAGGGCAGGGCTGCTCGAGTCCTTAACCTATTGAGTGATCATTCGACAGAGCCTGTAATTGAATCAAAGATCCAAGGAGCATTTGGAGCCCCTTCTCCAGAACAATAAATAATGATTAAGTGATGCGATACATTGAACCACACGCTCACATGGTGAGTAGAACTACGGATGATTATATGGCCCTCGCATGCGCTGGTTGTAAGGCAGTCAATGAGCCTGCCTTTTGGGCTGGCTTTGACAGGGCTTCATCTCAGGGATTCTATGATTATTTCCGTCAGATAACTGAATACGAACCGAAGCGTGCAGCTAAGTTTTGTATAGATCATTACTGCTGGCTTTGCATTAATCCAAAAGAGTCAGAGGACGTTGTCTTAGCTAGAGAAGTCTTATCAATTATCCCTGACTTCATTCAGTGCGATAATGTTCTTGGGATCGGAGAGATAGGGTTGAATAAGAACACACGTAATGAACTTCAGATTCTTGAGGAGCATATTCAACTGGCCATTGATCATGATCAGATGATTCTTGTTCATACTCCTCACCTTGAGGACAAATTGAAAGGCACTAAGCTTATCGTGGATGCATTGTGTAATCATTCCAGCATTGATCCGTCAAAGGTCATTATTGACCATGTGGAGGAGCACACAGCACCGTTGGTAATCGATAAAGGTTTCTGGGCAGGGATGACGCTCTATCCTGAATCTAAAGTGACACCGAACCGAGCAGTGGACATGCTTGAATTGTACGGTCACGAGAGGGTCTGGATGAACAGTGCCTGCGATTGGGGGGTCAGTGACCCTCTGTCAGTTCCTAAGGCTGCTCTAGAGATGAGGAAGAGAGGGTACGATGATTCGTTTATTGATAAGGTTGTCTATCTTAATCCAGCTGAATTCATGGGCCAGAATCCCAAGTTTAAGTTGTCCTAAGCTACAAAAAAGCCGAGCTTCATTTAAAACTATTAAATCAAATGGAACTGAATGAAGGCATTCACCTTGCCTACTGCACCAACATTCACCGTGGTGAGGGATGGGATGAAACTTTCAAAACTCTTGAGGATTATACTTTAAGGGTAAGGGACGAAGTTTGTCCTGATGAACCGTATGCGATTGGCTTGAGATTGGGTCATTTAGCTGCACAAGAGCTTAACAATCCGACTTCTGATAATCTTAAAACTTTTAAGTGTTGGCTCGACAATAATAATTGTTACGTATTTACCATTAATGGGTTTCCGTACGGTCAGTTCCATGGTGCTCGAGTTAAGGAACAGGTTTATCGACCTGACTGGACTGACCAGAGAAGAGTTGAATATACAAATCTGCTCTTTGATGTGCTCGTCAAATTGCTGCCTCCAGGTATTGCTGGCAGTGTAAGTACATTACCTGGTTCATTTAAGGAGTTTATCAATGATGATGGGGCTCAGGGTGATATGATAGTTAATAATATTGCTCAGAGTGGAGACCATATTGCTAGATTAGCTGAAGAGACTGGGAGAGATTTGCATCTTGGGCTAGAGCCTGAGCCTTTGGGTTGGTTCGAAACGACGGCTGAAACTGTTGACTTTTTTGATAGATTCCGTTCAACCAAAGGTAGTTGCTATGATTCATTCCTTGGAGTCAATTATGATACATGCCATTTGGCCATTGAATTTGAATCTGCAGTTGACGCCTTCGCTGCACTCAGAGAGAAAAATATAAGAATAAGTAAACTTCACTTAAGCTCGGCCTTGCGATTGTCTCCTGCGCCTCAAAACTTGAAAACGTTGAAGGGCTTTGAGGACGATATTTACCTGCATCAGGTAGTAGCAAAGTCTAAAGATGGATCCTTACTGAGGTATAGAGATTTACCTGATGCTTTAGAATGTGCTATGAGTGGCGGTGAGTGTGATGATGAAGAGTGGAGGGTGCATTTTCATATTCCGCTTCATAATAGCCCAGGCAATCAATTCAATGATACTAGGGACCACATTGATGATGTTCTTGCTCTTTTGAGTTCTGATCCATCGCTGTGCCAGCATCTGGAAATGGAAACCTATACGTGGGAAGTTCTTCCTAATGAACTGCAGTCAAGGGATGTGGTCGAGCAACTAGTCAAAGAATATCAATGGACCCTTGATAGGTTAGGTCGGGTCGGGCTCGCTTAGAGGTAAAATGCATAAAAAAACCAAAGGACTGTTGGATTTATGTAGGATATCTAATTTGCCTACTGTTCTTTCTAATTGTGTTGGATCGTGGTTGATCGCAGCTGGTGCGTTTGGTGATTTGAATTTGTTAGTATTAGTATTAGGGGCAGTATTATTCTATTCCGGCGGGATGATCATGAATGATGTTTTTGACATTACTTTTGATAATGAGTTTCGACCTGACAGGCCAATTCCATCGGGGATTGTTTCAAAACAGTTAGCCAGCATTCTTACTCTATTGTTTATGGTTTTGGGATTCGTGCTGATGATGCTCGGTGGTGCGCACTTGTTCTGGGTCTTGTTATTGGGCGTTCTGATTATTGCATATAACTATCTCCATAAGAAGTGGGTTCATTCGGTGTACATTATGGGTGCTTGTCGATCATTTCTTTATCTTGCATGCGCTTCTGCTATTTCAGTTCAAATACCTCATAGCGTTTTTGCATGGTGTGTTTGTCTTGGACTATATACTGCTGGTATCACTGTTGTTGCTAAGGGGGAATCGACTGATAATGTTGTGAAATTCTATGGCCTTGCCCTTTTGTTTTCACCGGCACTAGTGGCCGCTTACCTTAGTTTCAATGAACTGGATTTGCATTTAATTGGTGTTCTTGTCACTGGGACTCTGTGGTTGTCATGGACCATCTATTGTCTTTGCATTATTAAAGGGAGCGCTGAAGGACGAGTTGGGAGGGCTGTTTCTTATTTGATAGCGGGAATGGTTCTAATCGATGCGTTTGCAGTTTCTTCGCATTATGGCCTTTATGGGCTTTTCTTTGTGCCTCTGCTGCCTCTCGTTATCTGGTTCCAAACCAAAGTGTCTGGTACTTGAGTGATATTGAATATATTTAATCGTTAAGGATAATCCTGTGACTGGATTAATCTGTCAGAAGTGCTTAGATTATTGTTCTGCGAAAAATTCACAGAACCCATGATTGAGCGACCAATTCATCTAGAGCTTGCCCATAGGATAGAGTTTACAAGGAATCTATTTTCTCCTGAAAACTCCGTTCTAGCCGATGTTATTGCAAGGTCTGAAGGCGATTTTCCGCATCGTGTTATTGCATTTGTTGATGGGGGAGTCGTAGGCGGTAATCAGAACTTATTGCGTGACATTAGTTCCTGGTTCAGCGCTCGAGACGGAGAGCTTGAACTGGTAGAATCTCCGATTGTATTGCCAGGAGGTGAGCCATGTAAGAATGATTGGTCATTAGTTCCTGAGATATGGAGATCAATTAGTCAAAACTCCATAGATAGGCATTCATTTGTGATGGCTGTGGGTGGGGGTGCTTTTTTGGATCTAGTAGGATTTGCTGCATCTACTGCTCATCGTGGCGTTCGGATGATACGTATTCCAACCACTAGTCTGAGTCAGGGAGATGGTGGTGTCGGGGTTAAGAATGGAGTTAATTTCTTTGGTAAGAAAAATTGGGTGGGAACTTTTGCAGTCCCTTACGCTGTCATAAATGATTTTTCCTTTTTGCAGAGTCTGGATACAAGCTCCAGGAGAGCAGGGATCATTGAGGCGATCAAGGTTGCCATTGTCAGAAGTCGGGACTTTTATGAAAAGATTGAACAGTGCTCAGCTCAGCTCAAAGACTTGGAGGATGATGTGCTGGAAAAAGTCATAAGAAGAAGCGCTGAAGAGCACGTTGATCATATTTCTACTTCAGGGGATCCGTACGAGCTGGGGTCAGCTCGTCCCCTCGACTATGGTCACTGGGTCGCTCACAAGCTTGAACAAATAAGCGCATTCCGAATAGGGCACGGTGAAGCCGTTGCTATAGGTATGGCGGTTGATTTAATTTATTCCAAAAGGACCGGATTAATGTCTGCTGAGGATTGTGAGAGGGTTTTATCTCTGATAGAAGCTGTGGGATTTGATATCTATGATTCAGATCTACACAGAATAGAGGAAGGTCGGTCTGTTATTTTGCATGGGCTCGAAGAATTTAGGGAGCACCTCGGAGGTAAACTTACTATTACTTTTGTCCCAGAAATCGGCCGCAAAGTAGAACTCAATGAAATGGATGAGGATGAGATCCTCGCATCCATTGATGAGCTGAAGAGTAGGGTAGAGGCTTATTGCAAGTAAAGCCCTCTATTCCGAGACTTCGATTCTGATTAATAGGCGTCGAGAGGTAGCTTCAATGTCAGTGTATGT
>JAAZZC010000065.1 GCA_014239335.1 Verrucomicrobiales bacterium | reverse complement strand
CATAAAACCAAAGAAACTGAAAAAGAAATAGAGAAAAAGCGAGGCACTGCGCGTAAGGAGGTTTCAGAACGTGATAATGAGCTCAAAGAAAAAATAAAGGAACTTAAAGATTTGGAGCGGGAAATTGCAGGAAATGTGAGTAAAGATGACAGAACGAAAAGAATAAAATAATAGAATATTTCTTTCATATTTGCCCTAAGATTACCCCGCACGCTACAGGAGTCAAAACCGAAACATGCAAATGCCCCTGAATCCTAAAAACTGCTCCACAAGCAACTCTATTGGTATTAATCATACATTAGTCGAATAACCAACTAAATTTCAGGTTTCCATCAAGGCAAACAAGCAACTATCATAGAGCATATGGCACTTACTAGAAAGCAAACGCTTTTCACTGCATTGCTTGGAATCATATGCTTAATGATCTGCCCGGAACATTTGGCCCAGGAACCTCAACCAGAAAAAAAATCTAGTCGTGGACAGATTCTAAAAGCGATAGAACAACTGAGCTCTGACGATTTTAAATTAAGAGAAAAAGCAATGCAGGAAGTATGGCAAATGGGACATGCCGCAGAGCCCTTCCTGAAAGAAGCCATTAAAAATGGTAATGCAGAAATGCGTTATCGAGGTAATAAAATTCTCGAAGAATTTAATTTAGGGATATACCCAGAAACGCCAAAAAATATCGTAAAGCTTGTTAATCAGTTTCGAAAAGGGGGTGGGGCAGAGCGAGAAATGGCCATTGTTGAACTCGCCCAAATAGGAGAAACCGAACTATTAATGAAACTTGTTAAACGCGAACGGGATCCCGGAATTCGCAAAATAGTTGCTCAAATAGTCAGTCGAAATATCTCCGAAGAAGTTCCTTCACTTATAATTAAAGGGAACTATCAACAGGCAAAAGATCTTCTAGAGGTTGCCGCACTAGATCAAAATGGCATACGCAATTATGTCGCATTCTTATTACAAAGAGATCAAATTGAAACCGCAATTGAAAAGCAGCGTAAACTTGCAAGTAAGACCCAGGTAGATGCAGAACTACTTGCTTGGATGTTAAGAGCTCACGGAGATTTCAATGAGGCCGCAAAGGTATTTGAAAGTATGGGGGATAAAACTAGAGCACGACACTCTCTAGCCGCAGGAGGGAATTTATCTGAATACGCGAAGTCCTTTGTCGACCCTAGTCGCCGGACAACCGACACTCTAGGATTTGCTGCAGCTTTCGCACGCCTCACTGGTAAAGAAGAAGAATTTAAAAAAATAACTAAGGATATAGAAGAATACGCCATGGCAATCAAAGACGAGCTTGGAAGATGTTTAAATGCACTCATCATTAATGGTGAAGCTTCCCGCGCCTTTGAATTAGCCAAAAGAGCAAATAGTTCTGAACTTTTTGATATGGAAATGTGGAGATATAACTTTGATGCCGCATTTCAGTCCATAGGAATTGAAACAAAAAAAGCTCCATACGATAATTGGCTGAAAAAATACGAGGAAAATTTCAAAGCCGACACAGAAGAAACAGTAAGAAAATCACTAAATCCCGCAGGCCAATTAGCTACCGCATGCTCCTTAACTGGACAGGATGAAGAGGCCAAACGGATCATGAAAATATCCGAAAAATTACTCATCAAGAATAAAGCAAGTTTAATTCCACTCATCAGGTGGGAACGATTGATTGGTCTTAATGAGCAGGCAACTCAACATGCCATCCAAGCGATGGAAATGGAGTCAGAAGAAGACGTAATTGATGCATTTTTTAGAACGAGCGCAGAGTATTCATGGCTCACAGTAATTTCCTGGGAATTTATAAAACTAGAGTTTCCAAAAGATAGCAGTAAAAAGGCATTAGAGCGCATGGCCTTACTTTTTGATTTTAATGATCTTAACAATGAGCCAGAAGATGCACGCAAATTGATTCAGGCCATGTCTGATTATGCAAAGCTCCTCGCAAACAATGAACGGAAAAAAGAATTTACTAGAGCAGTAAAGGACTTGGCACGACTTCATGAACTATGGGAATTAGCAGCGGACTCAAATAAAGAATGGATTCAATTAATAGGAGAAGAAGCGGCGGGGTATCATTTCATGAGATATGGCAACACATTACTTAATGCCGGAAAGCCGAAACTAGCATTTCAAGAATTCGATAAAGCCTGGCAAGCCAAAAAATCCGATCCTTTACCCCTTTACTTAAAAGGCGTGGCCCTTTCTCAGTCCGGAGAAAAGGAAAAAGGATTAGAATTAAAGAAGAAGGCTTCAACCATGTCCACAGGTGATGTGACAAAAAGGCACTTCCTAGCTAGTTCAATGTGGCTCCATGGAGACGATGAACTTGCAAGGACTCAAGATGAAATCATACTCCGTCTGGCCTCTCCCCATGAAAGCGTTCATCCTGAAGCATTACGCCGGAAATATGCCGATCTAAAAATTAGACAGGCTCCGGCGAGTCAATGTGCCCACGCATTAGAATTTTATCTCCTATCAAGGATGCGCGCAGTGAATGCCAATAGCGTTATCAGCCCCCGCAATGCATTAAGTTATCTTATCAACTTGGGAGTCACGCAAGCAAAGGCTTCAATCGAAAATGAAGACGCCCCCATAGCAATCACCAAAATTAAAAATCTACAACAAATCAACCCCTCAGACAGTTCAATGCTTGAAGACTTGTACCAGTTACTTGTGGATTCAGGAAAAACCGATGAAGCAAATGATTTATTTAAAACAACATACCAAGTTTCGAAAGCAACCATCATTAGATTCCCAGACCATGGACAGCATAATAACAACCATGCGTGGTTATTATCTCGTTGCTCCAAGAAACTCGATGAGGCACTGGAACATGCAAATAAAGCCGTACAATTAGAACCTGAAAACGGAGCATTCCTAGACACTCTCGCTGAAGTTCACTTCCAGCGAGGCGACCGCGCCAAAGCTATAGAATTCTCTGAAAAAGCAGTAAATCTATTGGATAACGATGCACAAGTAATGCGTCAACTCGAGAGATTTAAAAATGGCGATCCTAGCGATCGATGAATTATTGAAATTCAGTAGAAAAATAAAATCTAAACTCTTATAATTTACGTTCTTTAATTATGAAATACATCGCACTTTCTACTCTTCTTCTCAGCTTTTCATCCAACTCTCTTTCATCAGCACCCATAACATGGGAACAGTGGCGCGGGCCAAACAGAGACGGCAAAATCACAAATTCAGATTTCGTATGGCCAGACAATTTAAAAGGCATTAAAAAAGAATGGAACAAAAAACTCTCCGAAGGATACTCAAGCCCAATAGTGACTACTGACCGAGTCTTTACTGTTGAAACAAAAAACAAATCGGACGAAATCACCAGAGCATTTGACAGGAAAAGCGGCAAGCAAATATGGGAGCTTTCCTGGAAAGGATCGATGAAGGTTCCATTTTTCGCCCGCAAGAATGGTAGTTGGGTAAGATCAACTCCAATATATTCCAAGGGAACATTATATGTTGGGGGAATACGTGATGTTCTAAGAGCAATTGACGGGAAAACAGGTAAAGAGAAATGGCGTGTTGATTTTGTCGAACAAGAAAAATCAACAGTTCCTACTTTTGGGTTCGTATCATCACCGCTAATATCAAATGACCATTTGTACGTTCAGGCAGGCGCTCAAATAGTTAAGATTAAATGCTCCGATGGCACAAAGGTCTGGGGCGCAATGAAAGATAATCGAGCCATGAATGGCAGTGCTTTCTCATCACTCATTATTGCTGAAGTCGCAGGCAAAAACCAACTCTTAGCACAGACTAGGGAAGAACTCGCCGGACTAGATTTGAGCAATGGAAATGTGATGTGGCGTTACAAAGTCAAAGCCTTCCGTGGAATGAATATACTCACTCCGACAGTAATTGGAGACACTCTTTTTACTAGCAGCTATGGTGGTGGGAGTTTTCTTTTCAAGGTAGGAACTGATCAAAAAGGCATGAATGTTTCAAAAACTTGGTCAAACAAAACAGAAGGTTATATGTCTTCCCCAATTAGTCATGAAGGCTACGTTTATATGCATGGCAGAGACAAGAGGTTCCACTGCATTGAAGCGAGCTCAGGTAAAGTTATGTGGAGCACTGAAAATAAGTTTAGCGAATACGCTTCACTAGTTGCAAATAAGGAAAAAGCACTAGCACTTACTGCTGATGGGAAACTTTTGTTACTTCATTTGGATCCCTCAAAGTTCAAACTCATTGATTCAACAAAAATATCTGATAAGCCTACATGGGCACACCTTGCTGTATGTGGCGAGGAGCTCTTCATCAGGGAGCTGAAGGGACTAACCAAGTTAAATTGGAACCCTTAAAATTCAGACTAATTAAGCAACCAGGGCTATAATTATTCCAACTTAATTATTAATTACAAATTAAGATTTTTGTCAGTTACAGCCCCTTCTGATGCAGAAGAAACTGTTGAGGCATACTTGGCCAGAACACCTCGCTTATAACGCGGTTCTGGTTTCTCCCATGACTTCATTCTTTGCTTCATCTCTGAAGGTGTCACATCAAGATCAACTACCCTCTTATTAGCATCTATGACAATTTGATCACCATCCTCTATCAATGCTATCGGGCCACCACTGAATGCCTCAGGCGTAATGTGCCCTACAACAAATCCATGAGTTCCTCCACTGAAACGACCATCCGTAATTAAGGCAACATCCTCACCAAGACCCCTGCCCATAATTGCTGAAGTAGGTCCAAGCATTTCTCTCATACCTGGCCCACCCTTGGGTCCTTCATATCGAATCACAACCACATCACCAGCAACAATCTTTCCAGCAAGAATAGCTTTTTGCGCCTCCTCCTCAGAATCAAAGACACGAGCTTTACCTTTAAAGCTTTCACCTTCGTGTCCACTAATCTTTGCCACTGCTCCCTCAGGCGCAATATTTCCCCGCATGATAACTAAATGACTTGTTTTTTTAATGGGTTCATTTAGTGATCTAATTATGTCTTGCCCGGCAGGATATTTAAGTTCTGATCGAGAAACATTTTGCTTAAGAGTTTTGCCTGTAACTGTCAGGCAATCGCCATTTAATAGGCCTTCATTAATGAGGATCCGCATCAGCGGAACTATACCTCCAATATGAACAAGATTTGCCATCATATGAGCCCCACTTGGCTTCAAATCTGCAAGGACCGGCGTCTTTTCTCCTAACCTGGTAAAATCATCAATAGTGAGGGGCACGTTCGCAGCATTAGCCATGGCCAATAAGTGCAACACTGCATTAGTTGAACCTCCCAAAGCTATGACCATAGTAATGGCATTTTCAAACGCCTCCTTGCACAGAATGTCTGAAGGCCTAATGCCTTTTTCCAATAAATAATTCACTGCAGCGCCTGCATCCATTGCATCGCGCATTTTATCAGCATGAATAGCAGCCTGAGAAGAGCTATTAGGCAGGCTCATCCCCATCGCCTCAATCGCGCTTGCCATCGTATTAGCTGTATACATGCCCCCACAAGAGCCAGCTCCTGGAATCGCGCACTCCTCAATAGCCTCAAGCTGAAGAGTATTAATCTCACCTGCAGCACGTTTCCCAACTGCTTCAAAGACTGATACAATATCAACATCCTGCCCCCTATGAT
>JAAZZC010000215.1 GCA_014239335.1 Verrucomicrobiales bacterium | reverse complement strand
GATATCTACAACCAACAAACGGCCATTAATTGGCCAACTTCTGGAGTTAACGGTCAAAGTCTCAACTACGGAATGGATCCTGATATAATTTCAAGATATACGACTGAAGAAATGATTAATGCTCTTTCAGCTATCCCTTCAATTTCTATTGTTACAGAACAAACAAATCTCACCTCTTCTAGCGGCATCTATGTGAATGCTCAGCAACATGGTAAGTCTTGGGAAAGACCCGCATCCTTCGAAATGATTGATCCTAAAAAAATAAAATCAGACATGCAGATTAATTGTGGCCTCAGGATCCGCGGAGGCTTCAGCAGAACATCTTCAAACCCAAAGCATTCTTTCAGGCTATTTTTTAGAGACGACTATGAAGGGGAACTAAAATATCCGCTCTTTGAAGCTGAAGGGGTCGACACTTTCAGTAAATTAGATCTAAGAACCTCACAAAATTATTCATGGGCCTTCGGCGGCTCAGGCGGAAACAATACATTTCTCCGCGAACTTTTGGGACGAGACCTCCAAGGCTCAACTGGACAACCTTATACTAAGTCACGCTACTACCATCTGTACCTGAACGGAAGTTACTGGGGCCTTTATATGACCCATGAAAGGGCAGAGGCAAATTTCGGAGAAAGCTATTTTGGCGGCAATGAAAAAGATTATGACACAATTAAGTCTGCCGGTAGCAGCGGAGGTTATAATACCGAGGCAACGGATGGCAGTATATCAGATGGCAGCGCCTGGCACACTTTATGGAACATGACTCAAGACCTGAGCAGAGCTCCAAGTATAGATCGCTTCATGAGAATGCAAGGTCTCGATCCCGATGGATCAAGAAATCCAGAAACACCTATCTATCTAGACGTCAACAACCTCATTGATTATTCGATGATTATTGGATACACAGGAAACACTGATGCTCCTCCCGGTAACAATAATTGGTATGGAGTCCGTAATCGCGTCAGCAATGATTTAGGCTTCCAGTTCTTTGTTCACGACGGCGAACATTCTCTTGGTGCATACGGAGCTACCCGAGACACAATCAATCGTGACCGTGGCGCTGGTAGACCTTACAATAAAAGTAATCCAGCCTATATCCGTTATTATATTGAAGAGAGCTCACCTGAATTTCGCCTCCGGTTCGCAGATAAAGCACATCAATATCTATTCAATTATGGCCCTCTGACAACATCAAAGGTCCTAGCTAAACTTCAACACCGTAAGGAAACAGTTTCGAAGGTCATTATCGCAGAATCTGCCAGATGGGGTGATTCGGCGCGGAGCGATCCATACGATAAGGAGGACTGGGAAAATGCAGTAAAAAGATTAGAAAACGAAATTCGGGGCAGAAGAAATGTTTTTCTTAACCATCTGCGTTTGGGGCGACTCTATCCAAAAATTGCAGCTCCTGAATATGCTCAACACGGTGGCCAAGTAGCGATTAATTCTACCATTGGTGTTTGGGCCCCAATCGATGCAACTCACCTCTACTACGTGATCGGAGAAGAAGACTCCGATCCTGAGGATTGGAAAGATGATCTTGACCCTCGACAACTTGGCGGAGCTCCATCACTAAAATCCAAATCACTCTTAGTCAACGAAACGGTCCTCGTGGCTGAAAACACCTTCAAAAGAGCCATAATGCCTGAGGGTCAAGAACTTGATAATCTTTGGTTCTTAAATGAATTCGATGACTCGTCATGGCCAAAAGGACAAATGGGAGCAGGCTACGACAAGGGCACCACTTACAGTGAATTCATCGACCCTGCATTTAACTTTAGAGACCAGGTCACTCCAAGCGAAATGGAAACGGTTTTCATGCGAATAAATTTCCAAATTGAGGACCCATCAAAACATAAAACCCTTACCCTGAAAGTCCGATACGATGATGGATTTGTAGCGTACATTAACGGCCAAGAGATTATGCGGAAAAATGCACCTGGAGTAGCCGGATCACCTCTACCATTCAATGCACGAGCAACTGCAGGGCACAAAGATAGTCTCGCCGAAAGGTTACAACCATTCCTGATACCTGAAGGCTCTTTCTCACTTAATAAAGGAAATAACTTACTGGCCATTCAGGGACTAAATGATCTCAAAGGCTCAAGCGACATGTTGCTTAGCACTTCATTAGCTTCCAATAAAGGTCAGGACGGTGACACCATATACATTAATATTCCAGACCCAATCAAATCACCAGTTTGGGTCAAGTCACGTTCCTTTAACAGCAGGACCGGCGAATGGAGCGCTCTGAACTCAGCATTCTTCACTACTGCCTCCCCCCCCAATGATAAGAACATTGTCATTAGTGAAGTTCACTATCACCCATCACCGCCGTCCGAGTCCGAGCTTAAAGTTAATCCAAATTTTGATCAGGACGACTTTGAATTCATTGAGATCATGAATGTCAGCGATCATTCGGTTAATATTGGCGGATGCGCTTTCGTTCTTATCCCTGCAGAAAATCGATTAGAAGGAGTCGAATTTGAATTTGAACCAACTGCAATCATCAAAGCCAATGAAAGACTCGTCATAGTCGCCAATCGCCAAGCATTCGAGACGCGGTACCCGGGAATAGAAATCGCTGGAGACTACTCTAACCGATTAGATAATTCAGGAGAATGGATAACCCTCGTGAACAAAGACGGATCCATCATTGATTCATTCCGATACAATGACAAAAGCCCTTGGCCGAAACTGTCCGACGGCGAAGGCCCTTCACTGTACATCACGGACCCAAGCAGCCTTCCTGACACAAGTGACGCGGTTAACTGGTCAGCAAGCATGACTGGGGGAGGAAATCCTACGAGCGCAAATACCGCGAATTTCTTTGGCAATCCAACGACTGACGCCGACAATGACGGGACCAATGCAATTATAGAATATGCTCTGGGACTTTCCGACTTTGTATCTTCAGCGAATCAATTCCCCAAGGTCGGAACCATTCGCATTGGAGGACAAGATTATTTGAGCTTCAATTTTAGAAAGAATACCGAAGCGACGGATATCTCCTATACTATTGAGACCTCAGTCGATATGAAATCGTGGGAAAATTCAACAAATGATGGAAGCATGCACTTTGAAGAGGAATCACTAGATCTGGACGGCACTCCAATCCACACTTTCCGATTAAAAACTCCTATCAACCATGAAAATTCAGTGCGTTATTTACGCCTTAAGATAAATTATTAATCACCTATTCGTTCAAAATAATGGCAATCCGTATTCTTAACCAATGGACAGATGCAATAAATGAAGGGAGGACTGAAGATGTAGTCTCACTTTACTCAGAAGGAGCCATCCTAGTTTCGACATTCTCTCCCTCACCGATTAATTCTCACGAATCCATACG
The DNA here is from genome assembly GCA_014239335.1 of Verrucomicrobiales bacterium. GTDB lineage: Bacteria > Verrucomicrobiota > Verrucomicrobiia > Verrucomicrobiales > DEV007 > EC70. Next base: position 1,164 of record JAAZZC010000215.1, on the reverse strand, counting down.
TAATTATTTTATTAATTTACATTCGCGTCCAGGTGCCGGAGTCAGCCTCGACAAGGAATCTATAAATGAACAAACAATTGAAGGAGGAATATCAATTCTCTCCGGCATGTACACTTTCTACTTCGAAGAGAATGGAGAAAAAATAGAATACGAAGCCAGATTCACATTTGTCATAGGTGCTGAACTTGATCGTCCAATTCTTCACCACCATTCTTCTCAGAGACCCTAAGAACGGTCAATTCTATTGACCAGCTTCTCCGGTATTTAAGGTCCAGTAATTTTGAGCATTCCCCACTCCAACGGCATTTGAGGTCGTTGATAACAGGATCAATCTCTGGGAATCATTATACCACCAAGATTTATAGACAGCGTCGGGATCTGAGCTTGCCCTGAAAAGACATTCTCCCAAAGATTTACCATTAAATCCTGCACTTTTTGCTCGCTCAACATAAGTAGTTCCATCGGCACTTCGATGAGAGTAATAATTTTGAAAGTGCATGTCCCCAGAATGCATTTCCGAGGCTACGGTCAGCGTCTGATCAAGACGTAAGGCTCCTAGGCCAAGAGAAACTCGCGTTGCATTAATTTGTTGGACTAATTTTTTATATGCTGAAGTCCCCCAATTTAACTTATTATTATGAGTCTCAATTTCAACATTAGACAAATAAATGGATTGCATTTCGCCGAGTTCACCTAAAAGCGAATCCACAATATCTTTTTCTCCAGCCAGACTCTTGGCTTCATTTAAAAGATCCTTCATTTCAGATGCAGAAAAATCATCCTCACCCAATGACCATGCAATCTCATAATCCAATTCCGAGATAAGATCAACTAGGGCCTGAAACGATTCATCTTCGCTGCCTTGTGGAACTTCCATCGCTTTGACCATGCCCTCGTAAAGTTCTCCTGCATTTTTAACGATTTTATCCATCTCCAAATATTTCGCTTTGTACTCCTCGGGTTCAGCCTCCCTCCATTTTGTCATTACTAAGTTAAGCCCAGCTGTCGCGGCACCCTTCCACTCTTGATATGCATTTTTAATATCATCAGGAACCAACTCAGTTTTTTTAATAGCTGAAGACTTATCGTTAAGACTAATGAGATGCTTGTTCCTAATTTTTCTTAATAGGCCTTCGTAAGTTTCCTTATAATTATCTCCTAATG
>JAAZZC010000097.1 GCA_014239335.1 Verrucomicrobiales bacterium | reverse complement strand
TTCTCGGGGCAGGGCTTTCTCTTGTTCAGGGAAATAAAACATTAATGATGGATTGTCTTAAGTCAGTTCTTTTCGGTTATTTTAGTGCACTGTTGATTGGTGTTTTCCTTGGGCTCTTTGGGCTCTTTGAGGGAGCAACAGATCAAATTCTTTTAAGAACAAATCCTGAAATTGCTGATCTTTTGATAGCATTTTTATCCGGCATGGCCGCAGCTTATTGCTTTTCAAGGCCTAAGTTAGTTTCCGCATTGGCAGGTGTTGCTATAGCGGCTGCATTAGTTCCGCCAATTGCCACAGCTGGCATTGGGATTGCTCTTGGTGAACCTGAAATTGTTAGCGGCTCAACTTTGCTCTTTGCGACAAATGTCGTTTTTATAATACTGGGAGCTTCTATTACTTTTGTGGGCGTGGGGGTCCGAGGCGATTCTGAAGGGAGGGATGGAAGAATCTGGGTCAACAGGGCCATACTTACATTGATTGTTATTGGAGCGATTCTCGTCATTCCTCTCGGCTCAACATTGATAGAAAAATTATCAACCAAGATTTCACGTCATAGCGAAGTTTCACCAAGCCAAGAAAAAAGTTAATGGGTCGATCTACTTTCGATTCCAAAGGAAAGAGAGAAGCGTTGCCTGAAAGGATGGTTTCTTTTTTTGGTCCTGATGGGATTCTTTCAATGTCAGGAGGTTTTGAGTTCCGTCCTCAACAACAAGATATGGCAAGGCTCGTTTCGGAAGCTTTGACTTCGTCTTCTTCCTTAATAGTTGAGGCTGGGACCGGAGTTGGTAAGTCGTTGGCGTATCTTGCTCCGTCAGTAAATTTTGCCTTGGAGAATGACCGTAAAGCAGTTATATCAACTCATACAATTAACCTCCAAGAGCAGCTTGTAGATAAGGATTTGCCTCTGTTGAGCAAGTTGAGTGAAAATGGATTCAGTGTGGTTCTGATGAAGGGTAGGGGGAACTACCTTTGTCCCAGAAGATTGAGGATATCTTTATCTAATGGTTCTGACCTTTTTGATATGGATGACTTAGATGAACTTGATGCGATTAGGGATTGGGCTGAGGATACACATGATGGGACTCTCAGTGACATGGACTTTGAGCCGTCAATGAGAGTCTGGTCTCAGGTGTGTAGTGAGAGTCATTTGTGTACACCTAGGACTTGCGGGCATGATAGCACATGTTTTTACCAAGCAACAAGGAGGCAAGCTGTGATGGCGGATGTTGTTGTTATTAATCATACCCTACTCTTTACTATGATGGGAGCAAATGATGGATCCGATGATATTGGAGAAGGGTTCATCTTTCCTGAAGATTTTCTTATCATTGATGAAGCTCATACATTGGAAAATGTCGCGGCAAAGCAGTTGGGATTAAGAGTTTCTAGGGCAGGAATTCGTTTTGATCTTAACCGCTTGTATGATGTAAAAAGGAAGAGGGGAATGTTCCAAACGATAAGGCATGCTGACGGAGTTCATTGTGTTACTGAACTGAATGTTGCGGTTTCTAATTTCTTTGGTTCGGTTGAATCATCGTGCGAATTTAATTCTTGGGGAAATGAGTACAGGGTCCGAAGATGTGCATTTGTCGAGGATACTCTTTCTGAATATTTCCTAGAAGTTGAAAAGAATATTTCTCTTGCTTCAGAAAAGGTGACTAACGATTCTAATCGGAACGAGATTCTTGAGTTAGGAAGGAGAATGAAGGAGTGGCGTATTTCAATAAATGAATTTCTAGAGCAATCACTAGATGGTCACGTTTATTGGGTGGAGAGGTCCAAGGGTTCAGGGGATAATATTGTATTGAATAGCGCTCCAAGTGATGTGTCCGATGAATTGAATAATCTTTTTTTTACCAAAAATAACGCATGTGTATTAACGAGTGCAACTTTATCTGTAGGCGAAAACAAGGAGCCGATAGGCTACTTCAAGAACAGGGTCGGTGCAGAGTCTATTAACTCTGTTAGGATCGGAAGCCCTTTTGATTATGAAAAACAGATGAGGGTCTATTTGGTGAAAAGTATCCAGGACCCAAGATCGGATGGTTACGAGGCTGACTTAACTCGCTGGATTGAGCATTTTGTGAACAAGTCAAAGGGGAGAGCCTTTGTTCTGTTTACGAGTTACAAATTAATGAATTCCGTTGCTTTGAAAATGGATGTAAAAATCAAGAATATGGGATATAAGCTATTAGTTCAGGGAAAAAAAATGCCGAGGAATAAGCTACTAAATGCTTTTCGGCAAGACTCTTCGAGCGTATTGTTTGGGACTGATAGTTTTTGGGCGGGAGTCGATGTTCCGGGCGACGCGCTTTCCAATGTAATCGTGACGAGGTTGCCGTTTGCTGTGCCTGATCATCCTCTGACAGCATCGAGATTAGAAGCCATTGAAGCAAGTGGGGGGAATCCCTTTTTAGAATACACTGTGCCTGAAGCGATATTAAAATTGAGGCAAGGAGTTGGTAGATTGATTCGTTCTTCTTCAGATCAAGGAATCGTGGTTGTTCTGGATAATAGGATCCTTCTGAAACAATACGGCAAAGCATTCATTAGGGCGTTGCCAAACGCTCCGATTGAGATTATTGAAGATTAAGTAACTGGTTAGATTTTATTTGCCGCTTTGAGAATCTTCTTGAAATCCTTGGCTTCCCATTGTCCTGAAACGTTTGCTGTTTGGAGGGCGGCGTAATTTAGGACAGACCCAGACTGAGCAGCTAATAAACGAGAGGCCATTCCTAAACGTCCCATCCCCATAACTGAGAGGTGGCACGATTCAAATAAATCAAAGAGATTCATAAGATTGACGATGTCCTTGAATCGATTTGTGGTAGTTGCAATTTTTACAACGTCGGCTCCTCTTTCATAGCCTTCGCTTACTTTATCTTGAAGGCATTTATTTTCTGGTGTCCCAATGAAATCATGAGAGGAAAGGACGATCAATAATTTTTCTGATTTAGCCAATGTTAGGATGCTCTTCATGTTTTCAGCATGATTGATTTCAATATCGAGAGCTGATGCGTACGGAATGAGCGGGGTGATCACGCTTTGTCTTTTTATTGGGTCCCTGAACTCTTCGGTTCCTCCTTCGTCTGGATGTCTGCAAGTGAGAAGAATTGGGGCATTGATTTTTGATATCTTTTGTTTGAGGTCAGGAACTGACATCAGTAGATCAATTCGTATTTCAACGACATCAAACTGATTTAATTTCTCAGTTAATGAAATGTTTTCCAAGGAATATTCGTCAACTATAGGGATTACAATGTTTGCTTCTTCCAAGAAAATTGACTTTTTCATGATTTAAGAGTTTTGTTTTTATTGCCTACGAAGGCACTTGCGTCATTGTTTACTAATTAACCCCACAACTAGATAAAGCATCAATGCTTGGGCGGAAACAGGAAATTAATCTTAAGCTCAACCAAATCACAGACGGTTTGGTTCTTATCGCGGCGTTCTGGATATCTCATAAGCTTCGTTATGATAATTATGGGGGTATTTGGCCAGAAAGTGTAAAGATTCCACCTTTCAAAGACTTTATTTGGCTCATGGCCATTGTGGTGCCTTTCACGCCTCTGGTTTTGGAACTGACAGGATATTACCATCATCCATTACAAAAAAAGACTCTTCTTTCTCTCAAGCAATACGCAAAAACTCTTGTCATTATCGGAGTGTTGACTGGCGGATTTATTGTCTTTAATCGAGTAGGAGATCTAAGTCGTGGATTTTTAATTTTATTGACCCTATTAGGAGGGGGTATGCTTTTGTGTAAGGAGTATTTACTTAAAAGGTTTATTCGGAGGCAGGTTAAATTGGGGAAGTGGCAAGAAGAAGTAATTTTAGTGGGAGATGCTGACGAGATGAATCGTTTCGAGGATGAGCTCCTTTCGGATATTTCCTTTGGTTTAAAAGTAGTTAAAAAAATTGATTTGGAGAATTCAAATTCTGGTGAATTGATCAAATCTTTACATGAACATTCAGTGAAGAGAGTTTTCTTTGCTGCCAAACATGTAAGTTTTGGTAAGGTTCAATCAGCAGTGAATGAGTGCGAGGTTGAGGGGGTTGAGGTCTGGTTATCTACTGACTTTATTGAAACGACAATAGCAAGGCCGAGTCTCGATGCGTTTGGCGGAAGTCTAATGATGGTCTTTCGAAGTGCTCCAGAGGCTACCTGGGCAATGCTCATTAAGGGAGTCACTGATCGAGTTCTGGCTCTGGTTCTAATAATCGCAACTTTTCCTTTGTGGGTTTTTGCAATGATTGGTATTAAAATTTCCTCACCTGGCGCGATTTTATTTAAGCAAGAACGAGGAGGAAGGAGTGGAAAACCTTTTAGGATGTATAAGTTTAGGACGATGGTGGCTGAAGCAGAAGAAAAGAAGGACCAGTTAATAGATATGAATGAAATGAGTGGTCCCGTATTTAAAATTCAAAATGATCCTCGAGTCTTCCCCTTCGGAGATTTTCTTCGCAGGTGGAGTATTGATGAATTGCCCCAACTCTTAAATGTTTTATTGGGTCAAATGAGCATAGTCGGGCCTAGGCCGCTTCCAGTTGATGAGGTTGAAAAAATCCAAGAATCCTCTCATCGGCGAAGATTGAGCATGAAGCCTGGAATTACTTGTGTTTGGCAAATCTCAGGCAGGAGTAATATAACGAGTTTCGAAGAGTGGGTGAAACTTGATTTAGATTACATTGATGGATGGTCATTATTACTCGATTTAAAGATACTTCTAAAAACAGTCCCTGCGGTTTTTTTTAAGAGAGGGGCAAGGTAATGAGATAGATTACTTGTTAAGGTTTCTTTTTAACAATTAATCTTAGAATCATAATTGTTTTTATATTTTTTATAATTGGATGCTGGATTACAACTCTGATTACTTGATTTTTTAATGATATCTTGATTATAGTTAAAAAATCGGCTATTCACTTCACCCCCACATAACCCGCTTAAAGCACCTCAAATTTGTTCTATTTCTGTAGAACAATACACAAAAATACTTTTCCATTCTGTTAATATGAAAAATTCAGTAATCATTCTTACTTGTATCCTTCTGACAGTTTTTAACTATAGCGCACTTGCCCAAAAAGCTATGGTGAGTAAGCCAACTGCTTCTGCCGTTAAGAGTCCAGATTTTGAAGTGGGTAGCGGAATAAAAGAGCCTAAAGGTGAAAGAAAAGATTGGCTGCAAATTGAAGTCGCTTTCAGATTGGATTCTGCTTCACGTGATGAATTCATTGAGGCCGTTGAAGTGAAGTTTTTTGTTCTTCCAAAATCAGCCCAACCTAAATATAAAAAGTTGTACACGGCTGTAGTTAATCATGTCGACTTACCAAAGGGTGAAACTCTCCGCTCATCTGTTTACTTGTCACCTAATTCTTTGGCTAGAATTTACGGTAAGGGCAAAAAGCCAAACCCTCGCGATTTAATGGTCGCTGTAGAACTTCACTCTGGTCAATTAATAGGAGGAGAGGTCACTGATGGGAAATCAAGCCGCTGGTGGCAGAAGTCAGATGCTCCAACGGATTCATCAATGCTCCGCCCAAAAAGTAAGACTCCATTTGCGTATCTCTGGTTTGATAGCTATGCAGAAACGCGAGACTAACCAAGACGAGAACAATTAAACAAACGTTCAATAATATTAATTTGCGCAACGCTATACAATTCATCAAATGGCTGACAAGAAATCGATAGTAACACTCGACATTGGATCTCAAAGGGTCACCATGGCCCGGTTCAGTTTATCAAAAGGAAGTTTGATCCTTCACGACTATGCTTACCGATACTTGGTAGGTGATCCTGCTGCTGATTCAGCAAGAATCCCTCAAGTCTCTGCAGCGATAAAAGAATTGGCTTCTACTCTCAAGTTATCTGGAAGTGATGTCTATTATACAATTTCCGGGCATGCGGTTTTCACTAGGTTCGTATCTTTACCGAACCTTCAAGGTTCTGAGTTAGATCAGCTTGTTGAATTTGAAGCTCAGCAAAATGTTCCGTTTCCTATTGAAGAGGTTACGTGGGCTTATCAACCAGTCTCCTCCTCAGGTGAAGAGGTGGAAGTTCTTCTCGTTGCCATCAAAAATGAAGCCATAGATGAAATAAATGAAGCAGTTGAAGATGGCTCATTAGTTGGTAGGGGAGTTGATGTTGCTCCAGTGGCATTATGTAATGCCTTCAAATTTAGTTACCCTGAAACTGAAGGTGCGGCACTTCTCATTGATGTGGGCGCCCGTACAACGGACCTCATTTATATTGAAGGGAAGAGAATTTACACTAGGAGCGTGCCCGTAGGCGGAGCTGCTGCGACTTCGGCTATTGCTAAGGAATTTGATATGAGTTTTGCTGATGCCGAAGAGCGTAAGATGCAGGACGGGTTCGTTTCCCTTGGAGGAGCGGCGGCGGATCATGAAGATCCAGGAATTGCAGCAATGTCAAAAGTTATTCGGACGACTATGACACGGCTCCATTCAGAGATTATGCGTACAACGGGTAATTACAGGCAGGCAGGAGGAAGTGCGCCAACGATTGCATACCTATGTGGAGGAAGTGCAGCGATGCCATATTTGAGAGAGTTTTTAGCGGAAAAATTGGGATTTGAAGTTGAATACTTTAATGCATTATCAAATGTTGGAGTTGGTCCTAGAGTTGATGCTGAAGAGGTCGGGAAAGATGCACATAATTTGGGTGAGCTCGTAGGCTTGGCTCTTCGAGATGTGAG
>JAAZZC010000066.1 GCA_014239335.1 Verrucomicrobiales bacterium | reverse complement strand
TTATCTATAAACTTGCCACTGGCCGAAGAATATTCAGCAGCAATTGCAAAACTTGAGGAGCATCTAGGATTAAATGGGCTCGTGTCCAAATTTGATCCTAGCCGAGCCCCTGGTGTGATTCAACTAGGAGAAACCCTTCCAGAGGCAGAAGACGCTTGGCTTTTTGTTGAAAAAGCATTAAAAGAATCTCTCTCTAAATTATTAGAGATGCGCTCCACTGAAGGCGCGCATTTGAAGTCTGATTTGGAATCAAGACTTGCGATACTGAAAGGCTTTCTGCAACAAATTGCGGAGCAAGCTCCTAGCGTTGTGAAAAGGCACAGGGAGAATTTGATTAAGAGGCTTGATGCGGCGGGCATCGAACTGAACCTTGATGATGAAAGACTCATTAAAGAAATTGGTTTGTTTGCTGATCGTTGTGATATTTCTGAGGAGGTCACCCGACTCGAGAGTCATTTTGCTCAGTGTCACAAATATTTTAAGAGTGATGAAGCTGTTGGTAGGCCCTTGGATTTTCTTATTCAGGAAATGGGCCGTGAAATAAACACAATTGGCAGCAAGGCAAATGATGCTTCAATTGCACAGATCATTGTAGAATCCAAGACCGAGCTAGAAAAAATTAGGGAACAAATACAAAATATTGAATAGATGAGCGCTGAAGATCTGCTAGGAACTCAAGGATCTCGTAAGGGAATTCTGTTGTTATTGTCGGGCCCGGCCGGTTCCGGTAAATCGACCCTTTTGCGTCGGGCTTTGGATGAAGATAGAAATTTAGTCTTTTCAATATCATGCACTACCCGGTCTCCACGTGAAGGAGAGGTTGACGGCAAGGATTATCATTTTCTCAGTGATGAAGAGTTTTCGAAAAGAATAGAAAATAATGAGTTTCTTGAGCATGCAGAAGTTCATAAGTGGCAATACGGAACACAATCAAATGCGGTAGTCGATATATTAAATGATGGGAAGGATGTAATTATGGATATCGACGTTCAGGGTGCAGATCAAGTACGAGCTTGTGAGGACCCTGTAATATCTGATGCGCTTGTTGATATTTTTATTACCACCTCAGATACTGCTGAACTTGAAAAGAGATTGCGCGGGAGAGGCAGTGAAGATGAGGATGCCTTTCAATTGCGGATGCAGACAGCAGTTAATGAAATTAAGAGATGGAAAGATTACACCTATTGTATTCTTAGTGGTGATCACGAAGAGGATTTTAAAGTTTTATCCTCTATCTTGGCGGCGGAAAGGATGAGAGTTGTAAGAATGGCACCCTAACGTAAAGCGTTACGGTAAGCGACTATGCCGTTCGTTATACCGTTTGAAAGGAGAGATAAGTATGCCGTACTTGCGATTTTTCGAGCATCTTGTGGATTGCTTAGGAAGCCGCCTTCAACTAGGACTGCGGGCATTATAAGGCCGGCCAGGACTGTGAATCTGTCTCTCTTTATTCCTCTATCATCTGCTTGGGTTTTTTTGATTACAGACGCATGTATCGCTGTTGCTAGGGCAATGTTTTCTGAGTCCCTAGTATTTCCTTTGAGAAAATTATTTTTAACTCCTCTTTCGTTATGGGTGCCAGATCCCTGAGGACTGAGAGCGTAGGTCTCTATGCCTCTAGCTGTATTGTTAGTAAATGAATTAAAGTGTAACGAGACGAAAATAGAGTCGCTTATTCGGTTAGCGTATATGACGCGCTGCCCAAGTGTAGGGAAAGTATCTGTTGGTCTGGTCATTCTGACACGAAACCCCTTACGCTCAAGGTCGCGTAGTAAAATTTTGGCAAGTCTCAAGTTAAAATCCTTTTCCTTACCATAACCATTGACGCTTCCGGGATCAGTCCCTCCGTGACCAGGATCAATAATTACAGTCCTGAACCGTCTTGCTGTTTTGATGTAGCTTGGCCTTAGGACTGGATCAATAAGTTTTGCTAGATCTATGCGAGAGAATAGATAGTTATTATTTTTGTGAATGATCTTGTAACTTAATCGGAAAAGAACGGTATTGATGTAAAGGTTATCAGACCCATTCTTTATAAGCATTTCAATTTTGGGTGATTTGAATCTCAATGACCCTTTATTTCTTTCTAGGGAACTGAAACGGTAAAAGTCTTTGATGTTTTGAGCGGTAACATATTCTCGTCCATTATGCTTGATCACTGTCCAAGCAGCGGCATGAGATTTCTCGACAAAAGAAAAAATGCATAAAATGCTGATCATTTTCCACATAAGGGGCGATTTTTGTTTTAAGTGATTGAATAGAGTAAACAGGGTCAAAATTACGGGGTATTGTTAATTTCTGTACTTTTATAGCATTAGTGCAATTTAAATATTTTAACTGAACAGTAATTAAATTTTGCAAATTGGGGTTCAATCAAGTTATTTCCGCCTTCAATGTCAGTCGAAATACCCAAGGCTTACGAACCTGGTCAAGTAGAAGAAAAGTGGTTTTCCCAGTGGATTAACGCTAAAGCGTTCTATGCAAATCCATCTTCAGAAAACCAGCATTACAGCATTGTAATCCCGCCACCGAACGTGACGGGTGTTCTTACGCTCGGTCATGTCTTAAATAATACAATTCAGGACATCCTAGCCAGGCGTGCTCGGGCCGAGGGCAAAGAGGTACTTTGGCTTCCAGGAACTGATCATGCTGGCATTGCTACACAGTCGAAAGTCGAAAAACATTTACGTGATTCGGAAGGTCAGGGGCGACGTGACATTGGGAGGGATGCTTTTCTAAAACGTTCCTGGGAATGGAAAGAAAAGCATGGGGGGATAATTATTAAACAACTCAAGAAATTGGGTTGTTCATGTGATTGGGAGCGTGAGAGATTCACGATGGACGATAACTATTCAAAACAAGTCCAGAATTGTTTTGTACATTTTTTCAATAGCGGAAATATCTACCGCGGTAAGAGAATGGTTAATTGGTGCCCTTCTTCCTTGACTGCCCTGTCTGACGAAGAGGTGATCATGAAGCCTCAGCAAAGTAAACTCTATTACATGAGGTATGAAATTGCAGATCGCGATGGAGAATTTTTAGAGATTGCAACCACAAGGCCCGAGACACTCATGGGAGACAGTGCATTGGCAGTGAATCCAAATGATTACAGGTATTCAGAATTAATTGGTAAGAATGCAGTCCGTCCTTTTCCGAGAGCAGAAATCCCAATCATTGCTGACGAGCATATAGATCCAGAATTTGGAACTGGAGTACTTAAAGTGACACCGGCTCATGACAAGGCCGACTTTGAAATAGGAATTAAAAATGATCTAGAAATAATTGATGTACTTAATCCTGACGGCACACTCAATGAATTGGCTGGAGAAGAATTTGCAGGTATTGACCGGTTCGAAGCACGTAAACTGGTCGCGGAGAAGCTGGATGAGATGGGTTTACTGATTCGTATTGAAGAATATGAAAATAATGTTGGATACAGTGAGAGAGCCGATGTGCCTATAGAGCCTAGAATTTCAATGCAATGGTTCCTTAAGTACCCAAAGGTAAGTGAATCGACTGCAGCTGTTTCTGATCGCGAAATTAAGTTTCGACCTGAGCGTTGGGCAAAGACTTATGCCCATTGGATGGAAAACATACAAGATTGGTGCATTAGCCGCCAGCTATGGTGGGGTCACAGGATTCCCGTCTGGTATCGTAAGGATAGGGCCGAAGAACTAAAATCAGCGCCGTCACTTGATAAGGAAACTTGTGGAGACGATTTGCACGTTTCCCTTGAACCTCCTTCTGATGATGAAAATTGGATCCAAGACGATGATGTTCTTGATACATGGTTCAGTTCGTGGCTGTGGCCTTTCGCAACTATGGATGAAAAGACTAGAAAGAAATTTTATCCAACTACCGATTTAGTTACTGGACCTGATATCATCTTTTTCTGGGTCGCGCGTATGATAATGGCGGGATATGAATTTACCGGGAAGAGACCATTTGCGAATGTGTTCTTCACAAGCATTATCCGTGATAAGAAGGGGAGAAAGATGTCCAAGAGTCTAGGGAATTCCCCAGACCCTCTTGATCTGATTGCCCAGTATGGAGCGGACGCTTTGCGTTTTTCAATTATGAGAATCGCTCCATCTGGAACCGATGTTCGTTTCATAGAAAATAAAAAGAAAGATTCTGATGGCGGTATTGAGTGCCCTCAGGTTGAAGAGGGGCGTAATTTTGCAAATAAATTATGGAATGCATCACGTTTTCGTCAGATGCAAGGTGGGCCTGAAGGATTGTGTCAGTTGCCTGACATAAATAAATTATCAATATATGATATTGATATCCTTTCAAAATTGGACGCTCTCACAGAAGAAATAAGCACATCCTATTCAGCATATAAATTTCAGGAAATCGCAAATAAACTGTATGATTTTTTCTGGAGTGAGTTCTGTGATTGGTACCTTGAGTCTATTAAGCAATATTTCAGGGATGATGCGGATCCAGAACATAGGGAGACGGTCCTCATTGTCATTGATATTGTGTTTGCACGTTTCCTTCAGCAGCTTCACCCCTATATGCCTCATATTACTGAAGAATTGTGGGAAAAACTTGGTTTTTCAGAAAATGGAGAACTTCTGATGAAAGTTCGCCTTCCAGAGGACCCTTTGATGAAAGGACTTGATTCTCAATTAATTGAGAAGGCTAAGGAAAGGACTCATGCAATTCACGAGGCAACTACCCGGGCTAGGCATATAAAGGCTCAATATAATCTTGCTGCAAATCGTAACGTGAAATTTTACCTTCATCCTTCAGTTGAATTGTCAACTGAAGAGTTGGAAACTTTGAAGATCCTTAGCGGTGCCGGCGAAATCTCTGTTTCAGAGTCTTATGATCCAAGTGCAGGAACTCCGGCCTTTCTAACACCTATTGGAAAAATGTACATGCCTCTTGAGGGACTCGTTGATATTGAGGCAGAAAAGAAAAGGATAACTAAGGAAATAGATAAGGCCGAGAAGGATCTAAAACAAATAAGTGGCAAATTATCGAATCCCAAGTTCACGGAAAGGGCGCCTGCAGAAGTTGTTCAGGAAAATCTTGATCGTAAAGATGATCTTAGAAAAAAGTTAGAACAGCTTCACGAAATGTTGCAGAATTTATCATAAGGCTGTAAAAAATCACTAGTTGAGTGGATACTAAGCAAGAAACGCCTGATCAGATTCCTGAAAATAGCACTGATGAAGATGAATTATCAGAAGCTAAAGATCTGTCGCTAAATTGGGAATCGGCACCGGCTGATATTACTGATGAAATTGAAGAAGTGGCTGAGGTAGTTGTCAAAGGGACATTGGAAGTGCATTCGAAGATGATAGAAACTGATAGCTTAATTGATGCGAATGCAGGTACTAGAGTATCTTCAGATGATGATTCCGTTACAAAGGAAAACATTACTCAGCAGCAGGTCTACGTTGATGAGCCTGAGCAGGATATTATAGATAAATCCAAGTTTGTTAGTCTTGAAGAATATCGTGAAGGTAAAAGTAGGGTCGATCCTCTTTCAGGTGGGCGTGTTCGTGGGGCTAATAATTTTGGTGACAAACCAAAGTTCTTTGATGGGAGATTACCTCGTGCAGTTGAGAGAGGCGTGCCCTATCCACAACCGGGTAAACTGGCATTTACTAGTCTTTTGGTTTTAATTAACCGATTCGTTTTGTTGGCGGCGATTATTGTGCTGCCCCTTGCATTGTATTTTGGTTCTGCATTTTTTGGCCTGGCCGTTGCTCTTCCTATCATGGTGGTTTTTGTGATTATTGGGCTTTTGCATTTTTCAGCAACATTGCGAACGAGGTGCCGTGTGTGCAGTTGCCAGTTCTTTAGGATGCGCCGTTGTGATAAGCATCGACTAGCTCATAATCTTCCCTTACTGGGATATTCTTTTGCGACGGCCCTTCATCTCATTTTGTTCAAGTGGATGCGGTGCATGTATTGTGGAACTGCTATACGGTTAAAGCCTCGGCTCAAACAAGAACCTGATGAAGGATCTGAAGATACAGAATCTATTCCCGATTCCTAGAATCAATCCATATTGTTACAGGGCCATCATTCGTGAGAGAGACTTGCATTGAAGCTCCAAATTTCCCTGTTGATACTGGTTTCCCAATTTGCTTTTCCATTACAGAAATAAATTTTTCATAGAGAGGAATTGCATGCTCTGGTCTGGCTGCCTTGATGAAGGATGGGCGGTTTCCTTTCTTGGTGTTTGCGTGAAGCGTAAATTGGCTTACGACCATCATTTCGCCATTGATGTCTGATAATGAAAGGTTCATCTGTCCTGCCCCATCATCAAAGATCCGTATCTTTGAGACTTTGCCCGTCAGCCACAATACATCCTCTTCTGTATCGGCAGACTCAATTCCAAGTAAAACAACAAGGCCTGCTCCAATTTTGCTATAAGTCTCTTCTCCAATAGAAACAGAAGCTTCTCTTACTCTTTGAATTAGTGCTCGCATGAATCATTTAAAATCTACTGACGAAGGGTGCAGTAGATTGATTTATTCTATTATAATGTATTATTACCTTCAAAATAAAGTCTTCAGGAAATCAAAATGCAATTAGATCTGGGAATTTATAAGCATTGCTTAAGTAATATCATTAGTGAAAAAGTTTTTCAGGGGATTGACAGTCATCAGAGTTAAGGATATCTAACTTCCTCGCCTCACGAGGCGAAACCGATTACGCTTCGGGCAAATGGCGAGGTAGCAAAGTGGTAATGCGCTGGTCTGCAAAACCGGTATTCGCGGGTTCGATTCCCGCCCTCGCCTCTCTTTTGATTTATTGCAGGCATAACAAAGTTTTGTGTATTGTCTTAGGGCCAATTTCAGATCATTTTCATTCAATAATTCATGAAAACATCTTGTCGTTTAATTTTATCATTTGTCCTTAAGCTCTCAGTCTTCATATGGGTTTCCTTTATTTTTACTGGTATTTCAAAGAGTAATGTTTACAAGAGCCTGATCAATGCTCAGTGGTCCGAGGACAAGTCACATTTCTGGTACCGCAATGATTTGGCTAAAGGGCAACGCGAATTTATTTTGGTTGATATGACTAAAGGCATACGTCGTTTGGCTTTTGATCATAAAAAGTTGGCAGCCTCATTGTCCAAAATTAGTCAAAATCAAGTAGAGGCGGATAAACTTCCAATCGATAGGCTGAGTTTTGACTTAAATAATAACACGGTTTCCTTCCGCGTCTTTGGGCGGTTCTTTATTTGTGAACTCAAGACCTATGAACTGACTAAAGTTGAAAAACCTAAAAAGGGAACCAAAGAGAAAAAATCTGAAACAAAATATTCCAAGAATAACAAAGAGCGGAAGCCCAGGTCCTACAGGCCGAGTAGGGAAATGTCTCCTGATGGTAATTGGAGAGCTTTTGTTCGTGACCATAATGTCTTTATACGCGCAACAAAAGGAGAGGAAGAAATTCAGTTAAGTAAGGATGGCAAGCATGGAAATTCCTACGAGGCCCCTTACTGGGCACCTAATTCAAAGAACCTTTTTGCTTTCCGGATACAGCCGGGAGCTATAGGAGACGTTCACTTGGTTGAATCATCTCCCAAGGACGGTGGCCGGGCCAACCTTCGTACTCGTCGCTATCCATTGCCTGGAGATAAGTTCACTGCTCATGAACTGAACCATTTCGATATTGAAAAGAAAACCCATACAAAACCCGAGGTTGGCATCCTTGATTTCAGAGGGCCTCGACTAAGATGGACCCAAGATGGCAGATACTTTAGGTACCAGAAAATTGATCGTGGGCATCAGCGGTTCCGTGTCATTGAGGTGGACACATTTACTGGGAAATTCCGCAATATTATTGATGAGGTCACCGAGACTTTTATATGGACCGAGCATCCAAAGAATCTTGGGGTTCCCTTGGTCAATTGGCTGGATGAGACAAATGAAATTATTTACCTATCTGAAAAGGATGGTTGGCGGCACATCTATCTGATTGATGCTAAAGCAGGCAAGACCAAGAACCCGATCACAAAGGGTGATTTCGTTGTCCGTTATGTGGACTGGATTGATAAAGAAAAGAGGCAGATATGGTTCAGGGCTTCGGGCCTAAATAAGGATCAAGATCCTTATCTTATGCATTACTACAGGGTCAATTTCGATGGATCTGAATTCACGGCCCTCACTGATGGAAATGGCTGGCATAACATTACTTACTCTCCTGATCGCAAATATATCATCGATCAATATTCTCGCGTAGACATGGCGCCGGTCCATGATTTGCGACGCGTCTCGGACGGGAGCCTTGTATGTGAACTTGAAAAGGCAGACATTACCGAACTTGAAGCTAGTGGGTGGAAAGCTCCTGAAGTTTTCAGGGCCAATGGTCGCGATGGAAAGACTGGTATCTGGGGCATAATTGCCAGGCCCAAGGACTTTGACCCGAAAAAGAAGTACCCCGTCCTTGAGGACATGTATGCGGGCCCCCATGATTCCTACGTGCCTAAACAATTCAGTGCTGGCAGGCGTTTTTCTTCCTGGACGGATATGGGCTTTGTGGTTGTGAAAATTGATGGTATGGGAACTGCGAACCGTTCCAAGGCCTTCCATGATGTTTGTTGGCAGAATCTTAAAGATGCAGGGTTCCCTGACAGGATATTGTGGCATAAGGCCTACGCTGAAAAGAACAGATGGTATGATATTTCAAGGGTAGGTATTCATGGAGGATCAGCTGGGGGCCAAAGTTCG
>JAAZZC010000160.1 GCA_014239335.1 Verrucomicrobiales bacterium | reverse complement strand
TTATTAATGAGTAGTTAGGTAACAATAAGTAATAATTCTAGTAGTATTGTTAGACAGGTATAAAACTGTTTCTATTCAGAACTTCTTTACTAAATCTACTGCCTTTTTCAAGCGTTCTTCTAGATTAGTGCTTTTAATTCTAGGAAATCTTCCTTCTATTAATATATATTCATTATTCCGCTTTAGCATTAGCTTTTCTCCGATCATTTCTACTGATTGTATTCTGCTACTGGCTGCTGCTATTTTCAGCTCAGAACACCGAATTAAATGATTAACTGGGCTCGGTAATTTGCCAAAACGATCTTGCCATTCTCTGATTAGAGAATTGAGCTCTTTTATGGTTTCGAGTTCGGCTATTTGCCGATAAGAAGCAATGCGTAATTTGGCTTCAGTTAGGTATGATGTGGGGAGGAAAGCAGGTAAAGAATGTTGAGGGGATTTTAAGTATGCGGCTTCGTTGGTGTTAATGAAATCAATGTGAAGGTAACAGTCGGAGAGGCCTTGTGATGAGTCGCCTTTTAATCTTAGAATTGATTGTTTTAGTAGTTTGCAGTAGAGCTCAAATCCAACTGATGCGACGTGACCGGATTGTTGGGTTCCTAGAAGATTTCCTGATCCGCGAATTTCAAGATCTCGCATTGCTATTTTAAATCCCGAGCCTAGTTCTGTGTATTGACGTATAGCATTTATTCGTTTTCTTGCATCACCTGTGGCCATCAGATCCTGAGGTAGCATTAGAATTGCATATGCTTTTCGGCCGGACCTTCCAACTCTTCCTCTCAACTGATAGAGATCGGCTAGCCCAAAACGATCAGCGCGGTCAATGATGATAGTGTTTGCATTTGGAATATCAATGCCGCTTTCTATGATGGTTGTGCATACGAGGATGTCGATTTCGTGATTGACGAAACGGTGCATGATCTCTTCGAGGTCAGCTTCATCCATTTGCCCGTGTCCCACTTCAACGCGTGCAGCTGGGGCCATTTCTTCGATTTTTTCTCTGACCCCTTCAATGGACATTATCCGGTTGTGAAGAAAAAATATCTGTCCCTTGCGTTTCAGTTCTCTATTAATTGCTGTCTTTATAATATTCTCATCATAAGGACAGATAGCGGTTTCTACTGGCGCTCTTCCTGGTGGAGGGGTGTCGACAGTAGACATGTCTTTCACTCCCATTAGTGATAGGTATAGGGTCCTAGGGATAGGTGTCGCAGAAAGCGTTAAAACATCTACAAGTTTAAATAGTTCTTTGAATCTTTCTTTATGTTTAACGCCGAACCTTTGCTCCTCATCGATAATTGCTAATCCAATATTTTTAAATACAACATCTTTTGATACTAGACGATGTGTTCCCACTATAACGTCTGCGCTACCACTGAGAATTTTTTTCAGTGTACGCTTTTGTTGCGACGGTGTTTTGAATCTAGATAATAGATCGATTTCAATCGGATATTCTGAAAATCGTTTTTTTAAAGTTTCATAGTGTTGCTGAGCAAGAACTGTTGTTGGGCACAGAAGGGCGGCCTGTTTTCCACTCATCACTGCTTTAAAAATTGCTCTTATTGCGATTTCAGTTTTGCCGAAGCCAACGTCGCCACAAATGAGTCTGTCCATGGGCATTTCAGATTCCATGTCCATTTTTGTTTGGTCGATAGCAAGGATCTGATCTGGAGTTTCTCTATAAGCAAAACTGTTTTCAAATTCAATTTGCCATTTGGTGTCAGGGGAATGTGTGTAGCTTTTAAAGGTATTTCTTTCGGCGTTAGTTTTGATGAGCTGGGAAGCGTAATCTAGGATGGATTTTTCTACTTTGGCCTTACGGCTAATCCATCGCGCGCCTCCTAGTTTATCGAGGGGAGGGGACTTGGTTCCGGAACCCATGTACCGAGACATCAAGTGAGCCTGATCAAGAGGGACATAAAGTTTGGCTTCTTCAGCGTATTCTATGACTAGAACCTCTTCGGAGTTTTCGCCTTCGCCCTCCATTTCTATTAAGCCTCTGTATATCCCAATTCCCTGGTCTAAATGAACGATCCGATCCCCCTCGTTTAATTCTCGGAAATCATCAATCAGTCTTCTCGTAACTTTTTGTTTTTCACGATTAAAGGATTTTCTTAAACGTGAAGATTCGTATCTTCCAAAAATTTCCGCAGATGATAGGATTGCTATTTTAGCACTTGGAACAATGAACCCATTGGGGATATTTCCTAATTGGGTTACAGGGTAATCAGCTGAGGCCGAGAGATTGAGGTCTTCAGTGAGTTCATTGTAACGTTGTATTTCTCCTTCATTATTGAAAAATATAAATATTTTCCAATCGTTAGCATTCCATTCACCTAGTGTTTTTGCAAAATTTTGATATCTCGCTTGTTGCAGAATGAATTCACCAGCCTCAAATGATCCGAAAGGCACTTCGTGACAGGCGATAGAGTAATCCTCTTCGCCTTCACGTTCTTCAGCGTCTTCGGTTATATGGACATTGCATTTGTATGGGGCTTCGCCTACTGAGATGATAATGTCTGAGGCGGTGATATAGTCTTTTAATAGACTATGAGTTTCTCTTGTCTCTCCTGAAAGTAGCTGTATTGATTCGATGAGGTTGATAGAGGATTGAGAATCGATATCAAACTCTCGTATTGAGTCAATTTCATCACCAAAGAATTCAATCCTTACTGGGTCGGGGGATTGCAAAGGAAAGACATCGATGATTCCTCCTCTCAATGCGTATTGGCCCCTTTCAGTCACTATTGATGAACGCTCGTAGGAAATATTTTCTATTTTAGTCACTAATTTTTCCAAACCAATGCTTTGCCCTTTAAGGAGTGAGATTTTTTGTGACTCTAATGCAGAAGGCGATGGTACCTTTTCCTCAAGGCTCTTAGCCATTACGATTACAATCTTTGGCTTTTTTTTAGAATCGTTAATTAATTTAAGGAGCCCAAGGCGCTCAGCATTAATTTCCTGATCTGGTAAGGTTTCACTGGAACTGACTTGTTCAATGTCTGGAAAGAATAAAGGCTCTCTTGACCATAAGCGTATTCCTTGGGCGAGTCGTTCCTGAGAGAGAAGATCCTTTGCCAGTATCCATACATTTTTATTTGAGCATGTTATTAAATGTTCTGAAATTAAGGCACAAATGAAAGGTTGTGCCGGCTCCGCTATATGATCAAACACTACTAACCCATCACCGATCCGCCCTAACCTGTCCTCAAAACATGATACGGTAGCAGTGTGCTTAAGTAATTGATTTGCCGAATTGGCGTGTTTATTAGCCAACAAAACGGAGTGATAACTTAAAGCGCTTTTTCCTACCTTCCAGTCCGCTAAGAGTTATTTTTGAAGGATTTCTTTTAGCTTGGATATGCTGACCCCCAATTTTTTCGCAGCCTGATCCATTTCTTCTCCTGAAGCATTTATAAGAGTTTCTAGAGCTTTATTTATGGAGAGTTGATCATTTTCGTATTTTGAATTGTCTGAATTTGATCCGGGTCCTAGAGGAATGTCTTTAGGAAGTAAGACGTCAGCCGTTGCAAGGAGGCTGGCTCTGTATAAGGTATTTTCAAGTTCTCTAACGTTTCCTGGCCAGCTATAGGATTCGAGCAATTCAATGGAATCTGAAGAAAGGCGCAGTTTGGGTGCCTTTTTTTGTTCAGCGTTCCGTCTAAGAAAAAATTCCGCAAGCAACCTAATATCTTCACGGCGCTTTCTGAGGGGAGGAATGTGTACACGTACTACATTTAGTCGATAAAAAAGATCTTCCCTGAAGAGTCCTTCTTTCACGCAAAGTTCAAGATCTTTATTTGTTGCTGCTAAGATTCTTACATCAGCGCGTAGAGTTTCATTCCCGCCTACTCTAGAAAAATCACCAGACTGAAGAGTGCGAAGGATTTTGCTTTGTGTTTGAATGGGCATGTCGCCGATCTCATCAAGAAATAAAGTTCCGCCATCGCACTGTTCGAATCGACCCTTGCGCAAGGAATGAGCGCCAGTGAATGAACCCTTTTCATGTCCGAAAAGTTCTGATTCTAATAGATTTTCTGGAATTGCGGCACAGTTAATCGTTACAAATTCACTCCCTGATCTTTTGCTGTGTTTGTGGATTGCTCCAGCGACGATTTCTTTCCCTGCTCCACTTTCTCCAGTGATTAGGACAGGAGCATCTCCCCGAGAGGCTCGCCCAACCATTTTGAAGACTTCCTGCATTTTTGGCGCGCTGCCGATGATGTTTTCATCCGGCGTGCCATTGCTTTTGATGGGTTCGATTTGTTCGGAAGTTTCGCTAATTGCATCACTTGCAGCTAAAGCTTCCTCTACCACGGGACGTAAATCATAGGGGAGAGATTCTTTGCGCAGAACATCGTAGGCGCCAAGTTTCATTGCTTCTATTACTGCGTTAGTAGGTGGGAAACCTGTTGTGAGGACTATCTGAGCGTTAGGATCATTGAGGCGGATTTTTTTGATTAGTTCCATCCCACCTAAGGGCTTAATGAATAGCTCGGTAATCAATAAGTCAGGACGGTCTTCTAGATACGCATTGAGTGCAGTCTCTGAATTGTTTAAACAAATAATGTCCGTATTGGGAGTTCTTAGGTGTTTGTCAGCCCAAGATAAAAAATCATCATCAGGGTCTACAACCATAATGGTCTTTTTAGCGTCAGTACTCATTAGTTAACAGATCCACTTTAGGTTGAGTATCCTTAAGATCGCTTCCGTTTTCAATATACTAGTATGAAAAAAAGAGCGGGAAAAGCCTGAATGATATAAATGATTTTTATGATAAAAGGATATCGACTAATTAATTCCCAACCTTGATCCCCTATCTCTTCCATTATGCACCAAAACAATGAAGGTGCCAGAAAGCCGATGATTGCGAGGATAATGGACAAATCAAACCACCGCTTAGCTTTTATTGGATCAGTGCTCTTCTATTTGTATATATTTATTCTAATGATGGCTAAAAACTCTAAGATTTCAAACTTCTCCGTACCTGCGTTCTCGATTGCTGAAGTCTTTAATGGCTTCTAGTAGATCTTCTTTTTTGAAATCTGGCCATAATTTTTCGCTTATGAACAGTTCTGCGTAACTTATCTGCCAGAGAAGAAAATTTGATAGGCGCTTTTCACCAGAGGTGCGGATGAGTAGATCGGGGTCTGGTGTCTGGGCAGTGTAAAGGTACTTACTGAATATTTCAGGGTCGATTTTTGAAGGGTCTAACTTACCATCATTTATATCGGATAGAACACCTTTGACTCCGCGGACTATCTCTTCTCGGGCTCCATAACTGAGCGCAAGAATGAGTGTTAAGGCTGTATTGTTTCGCGTTTCTTCAATGGTTTTTCTAAGTGCCTTTAATGCCCCTGGTGATAGGTCTTGAAGGTTTCCGATTGCTTGAAGTCGAATGTTATTTTCTTTTAGTTCTTTGGATTTATTTTTCAGAAATTGCTCAAGCAATTTCATGAGTGAAGTCACTTCAGCTTTTGGACGGTTCCAGTTTTCATTTGAGAAGGCATATAATGTAAGGTATTCGACTTTGGCTTCGATGCATGCCTCTGTCACGGCCTTCACGGATTCAGCGCCGGCCTGATGTCCTTCCCACCGCTGAAGCCCTCTTGATTTTGCCCACCTCCCATTGCCATCCATTATGATGGCGATATGTTTAGGTGTTAATGTTTTCTGGGTAGACATTTACAGGTAAGAATAAATGAGTTGGATCATAATTGGAATATAAAATTCCAAACTAACACAACACAACTGCCCTAGCTATTAATCCCGTAATAGTGTTTCCTTGCGGTCCGGTCCCACTCCAACAATCCTTATGGGAGTTTCACATAGCTCGGAGAGGCGATCGAGATAAGCTTTTGCTTTTTCTGGCATGGTTGCAATGTCAGGTGCCCCGGCGGTTATCTGATCGATCCAGCCTGGCATTTCTTCATAAATGGGATTGCATAGTTCCCAGTCCTCGGAATTTGCTGGGGGTGTATGAATTGTTTCTCCTCTGAGTTCGTAAGAGGTGCAAATTTTTATTGTATCTATACCGTCTAGCCCATCGACATTAGTGAGAGCAAGATGATCGGTTCCGTTAAGTCTGCAGGCGTGCCTCACAAGGACTGCATCGAACCATCCGCATCGTCTTTTTCGACCCGTTGTTGCGCCGAATTCCCTACCCATACCGTGCATGCGATCTGAAAATTCCTGATTTTCTGTAATGAAGGGTCCCGAACCTACCCTAGTAGTGTAAGCTTTTGCTACGGCAGTCACATTATCAATTGATCGAGGTGAGACACCGGATCCTGTGCAGGCTCCACCTGCCGTTGTATTGGATGAGGTGACGAATGGGTAAGTTCCGTGATCTATATCAAGATAAGTTCCTTGAGCTCCTTCAAAGAGGAGAGATTTGCCTGCTATAATTTGTTCGTGCAGGTAGGTCGTAGTTTCAGTTATGAAAGGTTTTAGCCGTTCAGCTGCTGTTTTTATTTGGTCAATAATTTCATTGCTATCTATTGTTTCTGCACCGCTGCCTTGTAGAGCAATGTTTGCCTTATTGACTTTAGATATAATTTTCTCAGATAAAGATTCCTGATTAATGAGGTCTGCCATTCGGATGCCAGAACGTTCTGCTTTATCGATATAAGTTGGGCCAATGCCTCTTCCTGTGGTTCCTATTTTTTTGCCTCCGAGTCCAGATTCCCGATAAGAGTCAAGGACTCTATGATATGATAGGGTCAGGTGTGCCCTGTTACTGATAACTAAATTTTCAGGTGTGATTTCAATGCCTTGCTGTTTCAAGTTATCAAATTCTTCAAGGAGTGATATTGGGTCGATGACGACGCCATTTCCTATCACACACTTCTTTTCTGGCCATAAAATTCCAGAGGGTATTAGATGGAGGACATATTTATTGCTGTCGTGTATTACAGTGTGACCCGCATTATTTCCTCCCTGAGCACGCACGACAATGTCGGTATCTTCAGTCAGAAAGTCGACGATTTTTCCTTTTCCTTCATCGCCCCATTGGGCTCCTACAATAATTGTGTTGGGCATAAAATTAACTGAACTTATTTTCTCATTTGTGATTTAAATCAAATCCTATCTTTCTCTTATTTTTAATTGGGAAATTTAAAGGGTGAACTAAAAAATATAGTGTTCACTTCGAATCTTCAATTAGTTTGGCGAATTCAGAAAAGAAATACTTGGCGTCGTTTGGTCCAGGTGAAGCTTCAGGATGATATTGAACACTGAAAGTGGGGTGGTCATGGCTGCGAAGGCCTTCAACGGTGTCATCATTTAAATTAATGTGAGTCACTTCGGCGCTTGAAGGTAGTGAATCTGCATCAACGGCAAATCCGTGATTTTGTGATGTGATCGCCACTGCATTTGTTCTCAGATCCTTGACTGGTTGATTGCCTCCGCGGTGGCCGAATTTAAGTTTGTATGTTTTGCCGCCGATGGCATGAGCCAGTACCTGGTGTCCTAGACAGATTCCAAATACAGGAATTTTTCCGAGCAATGTTTTAATTTCTGCATGAATGTCACCTAGAGCTTCTGGATCACCGGGGCCGTTAGATAAGAAGACCCCGTCAGGATTCATTGATAAAACATCTTTTGCTGAAGTTCTTGCGTTAACGACATCGACCGAAAAACCTTCACGTCTTAAGCAGCGGAGAATATTTTTCTTTATTCCAAAATCATAAGCGACGATTTGATGTTTAATTTCAGTTAGACTCTTATAGTGATTTTTGTCGTTCTTTTCTTCGGGTTCTGTTGAGGGGTTTGCCAATACCCATTCCCTACTCAAGGTATTATCGGGATCCCAGCGATAAGGTTTTTCAGTTGTCACTTCCTGAACAAAATCCATTCCGACCACTCCATCAGATTTTGTTGCACGGGAACAAGCCTCTTCTGGGGATATGTCTTCAGTGGTCAGGAGAGCTTTCATTGCTCCGCGTTCTCTTAAGTGTTTAGTTAGAGATCGAGTGTCAATTCCTTGAATTCCGATGATGTCATTATTCTTTAAATATGATTGTAGAGAACCCTCAGACCTCCAGTTACTTGGCTCTTCACAGAGCTCTTCAATTACAAACCCTTTTACGTGAGGGGAATTGCTTTCTGTATCAATATCATTGACTCCATAATTACCAATTAGTGGATAGGTCATCGTTACAATCTGGCCTCGGTATGACGGATCAGTTAGAATTTCCTGATAACCCGTCATTGATGTGTTGAAGCAGATCTCTCCGCTCTGTTCACCGGTAGCGCCGAAGGCTTCACCTACAAAATGGCGACCGTCTTCAAGGGCAAGGATTGCTTTCATTCTTTTTAATTAAAATGGGAGAATTTATGTTTCGATGATTTATTACAGAGTTTTATAATGATGCAAGCAATGACGAAAGAAATCCTTAAATCCTTTAACTCTTATTATTGTTAATGATGGTCTTTATTTCTTTTAGAGGAACCTTTTGGGTCCGTAGGCGTATCGTGTCTATGATGGCTTCATTATCTTTAAATCTTAGATTTCGGCCATAAATCCTACCTCCTTGCCAGGTCAAGATACTACAAGGTAGGCCTGGTGGGGCCTTTTTAGATGCGGGCCTGAGAACTAGGGCATCAACCGAGCCACTCAGGTCAAATTTTCGTTCACCGAAGAGAGGGGATCGGCATGCCATCTCAACACCTTCTTCGCTGCTGAAGATCCCGGTAAGATTACATTCGAAGAAGTCGCCATTAGATAGAAGGACTCCATTTCTTCTACCATCTAAGAATTCATCAAACTTGTTTTCGATAGGGTGATGAAATTCTATCCGTGAAATTGTAAGTGAGGGGATCACTTTCCCACTGTGAAAACCTCCTAGCCTGAAGATAGATTTATTTGCAGATTGAATAGGTGAGTGGAAAATGGTGCCGTCGATTAGAGCTATTTTTGGATGCAGTATTTTTTGAGATCCGAGTTCTTCTAGAGTTCCTATTTGTAAATGATCGAAGATTGTGGCCCAGCGGCGACGTGGTTTGCGGCCTTGTCCGACCAAGCAGACAATTGCATCTGCACCCATTTTATCTGGGAACGATCTAAGCTGTCGCCAGAATGCTCCGTCCGCTGATACGAAGCCAGTGATTTTACCGCCTTCTCGAGTCAATCGTATCCAGTGCCCAGGTCTTGAATTGCTGCGTGAATCAATTTTACTAATAGTTTCTTCATCTTTGGTGTAATGAATGGATGCAGGGCGTCTGTGCGAAAGGGCAAGAAAAACGCTTTCTGCTTTAGGGTCAGTTCCTTTGCGGATCATGATTCCGCTTTTTGTTTCCTGTTCGTAAGTATCTATTCTGGTGATTTTAGTTGTGACGTGTGTTCCTGTTTCGGGAATTGGTCGATGAGCCATATAGAAAGATCCAAATTCTTCATTCCGTTCGGGTGATGAAGTTTCAACTAAAATGCTCCCGTTTTTTACTTTAACAGATCCTCCTCTTGGTAAGGGGCCAATGGCTGATTCTATCCATGGAGGGGGCAGGGGGCCGTCTTCAAAAGGTTTAACAGAAATGTTTGATTTTGGTGCGTAGAATATGATTCGACCCGTACCATTAAGATCAACTACCTTTTCTATACCTGCTGATCCTTGACTTTTCTCCAGAGGAGTGCCCCTATGATCTCGGGTTTTAACTAGTTTAGTGCCTTCTGATTTAATGAATCCGCCCCACGCTGAATTGTTAGTACTTTCAATGTCGACTCTGAATTCTGAACGGCTTTGCGTTGATAAGAGAAGGAAAAATAAACTCGTAACTTGTACAGCTGATTCGAGTTTTTTATAATGCATTCTATAAAGGTCTATCTTTGGTAAAGTGGGACGTAATGGTAAGGCATGGCTAAAATCATTGTGTAGACTGCCGTAGAGAAAATGGGTCCTGGGCTGCTCCCATCGAGCTCTCTGTTCCAATACTTATTGCCATCGTCATCGGTTCGAGCTCTTTCTAATAGTGTTTTATTTAGTGTGGAATACCAATCGGCCCATACCTTTCCTCCTACCATGTATTGGGCAGGAGCCGCATAGAAATTCCCATAAGTGAACCACCTGTCTCCTGGTTTAAATTTAAGGTTTAGATATTTCGATCCGGCAGTGACTGTTGGATCATCGTATTGGCCACAGACTTGAAGTGAATATATTGCGGCAGCTGTTCTTGCAAATCCTGACCCTTGAGCGGGCTGATAGCCGAAACCCCCATCTCGTTTGTTGTAGCATTTTTTAACGTAATTAACGGCGTCATCAATCGTTTTTTGTGGAACGGAAATCCCGCCATTTTTAGCAGCTCTTAGAGCGACAACGGATAGAACGGTTACGGAAATGTCTGCGTCTCTAGCAATGGGTTGGTACCTCCATCCGCCTTGTGAATTTTGACTGCTAACAATAACTTTGATCATTTTCTCAAGTTTGTTTTTCAGGGTATCATCATTTGTTTGGCCATAAAGTTCGGCCAGAGCGATGCTTGAAATGCCATGGAAATACATGTATTGCCCACTGTTTTCATCGCCTATTAATCCTTGATCATCTATTTGGGAGAGTAAGTAACGAACGGCCAGATCGACATTCTTTCCGTAAGGGCCTTCATTGGGTAAGTTTCCGGTAGCTTGGAAAGCCATTAATGTGTAGGCAGTCATAGCAATTGGATATCGTGCCTCTTCAGCCGTTTCTCCTGCCCAAGCTCCTGTAGGTGATTGCTTTGAGGCTAGATAAGTGAGTGCCCCATTAATCACGGCTTCCGTTGCTGCATTAACTTTGACGGGATCTTCTAAACGGCCCTTGGAAGGGGCTCCAATTCCGGAGCTTAGCGAGGAGAAGAGAATTACTATGTTTAAGGATATTCCTTTAATAATATTTCTAATAGAGATTCCCATTTGTCTTGTTTCTCAGGATAAAGGATTATTCGATCTACAATTTTTATTTGTTTGTCGCTTTATCTGACAAGTTTTTTAGGTATTGCTGAATGAGTGAACCATATTCTGCTGGGTAAGCCTCTGATTTGGACTGGTTAAGTGTGCCCCTTTCGCGTTTTGGTAACCCAATAAATTTGCTAGTTCCTCTTTCATCCCTCTTTGGTCCCTTTGCTCCACCAGTTCCAGCATAATTACCCTGATCACCGTTGCCTTGCTCAGGTGGTTCGCCCTGACCCTTACCCTGACCTTCGCCCTGACCCTTACCTTGACCTTCGCCCTGACCTTCGCCCTGACCTTCGCCCTGACCTTCGCCCTGACCTTCGCCCTGACCTTCGC
>JAAZZC010000256.1 GCA_014239335.1 Verrucomicrobiales bacterium | reverse complement strand
GGCTTCTCCTCAGGATCAACAGGCGTAAGAGGCAATGCACGGAGAGCTTTCCTGTTTCCATTAGCATCCTCATTTGATGATTTAACAGGTAATGCTTTTGGTATGGCTTCCGGTTTCGTCACTGAGGAGCCAGAAGACAACGCTTGATTCTCCTCTGCCTGTAAAAACAAAGGGCAGAGGAAAACAAAAAATATCAATGAGAGGATAAAATTCACTTCTTTATTGGAGTGACTAATTATGAAATACAATTTCTTTAAGATCTTCCCCCAATGTATTCTCGTCAAGAATCATTGAGCCTTAGAGTACT
Source organism: Verrucomicrobiales bacterium (assembly GCA_014239335.1). GTDB lineage: Bacteria > Verrucomicrobiota > Verrucomicrobiia > Verrucomicrobiales > DEV007 > EC70. The sequence continues at coordinate 4,493 of JAAZZC010000256.1, read as the reverse complement.
TTAACATAAAAATTCAATGATCTGTTCTGCCATTTTAAGGCTAATACCTTTTATTTCGGCAATTTCTTTTGGTTCCACCTTCTTAATACGGGCAACAGAACCGAATCTTTTCAGTAATTTTTTTTTGCGAGCCTCACTAAGGCCAGGACAATCATCCAGTACACTCTCTTCAATTCTACGCTTCATCAGTAACTGGTGATAAGAATTAGCAAACCGATGAGCTTCATCACGAATTCTCTGGAGTAACTTTAACGCTCCAGTTTCATGGGGAATCCGAAGAGGAGCAATGGCGCCTGGCCTATAAATTTCTTCATTTTTCTTAGCAAGACAAATAATTGGAAGATCTTCAAGGCCTAGCTTTTTTAGTTCTTTAAGAGCACTCGAAAGCTGACCTTGGCCTCCATCCACAATAACTAAATCAGGCAACTTGATTCTAGAACCTGTTTCACTCAACCTCTTCATAACTTCTGAGGGGCGTTCTTGTGTCAATTCTACAGATTCTTTATCTATACTTTTTTTAGCCTCTAAAAGAATTCTTGAGTATCTTCGCCTCACCACCTCAGCCATACTAGCAAAGTCATCTTGGCTCTTAACTGTTTTGATGCGGTAACGCCGATAATTTGAATTATCAGGAACACCTTTTTCAAATCTCACCATAGATGCAACAATGTGATTTGATGAAATGTTTGAAATGTCAAAACACTCCATCGTAATCGGAGCCAATTCCATACCGAGAAACGATCTTAACTCCTGTATATCTGCAACAGGATCAATGTTAGCCCCAGGGATTCCTCTGCCTCTTGTAAACTTTCTTGTAGGCTGAAGAATTTTTTTTAAATTTTCAATCATATCTCGAAAATCCGCCGCTAATTCATATTCTTGATTAGAAGACGCTTCATCCATCTGACTCTCAATTTCAGAAATCCTATCACGCCATCCCCCTTCAAGGAAACGACAAGCTGCCTTAACCTTATCTCTATATGTCTCCGAACTTACTTTGGCTATACAAGGCGCTGCACAATTACGAATGACATCATCATTACAATGCTTATAATCTGATTCTCCTGGACAAGCAGAACGGCAAGTCCGAAGGCTGAATTGCTTATTAATCCAATGAAAGGTAAAGCGCAATGCTCCTGAATGAGGGAAGGGACCAAAGTAACGCGACCCATCTTCTTTTCTGACTCGAACTAATTGGAATCTCGGCAAGGCATCCGAAAGGTTTACCTTTAACATCATGAACCTTTTATCATCACGAAAGGCCACGTTGTATTTTGGCCGATACTCTTTAATTAATTTACCCTCTAGTAGCAGAGCTTCAGTTTCATTCTTCACTGCGTGAAGATCAAAATCCCAAATACTATCGATCAGTGCCCTTGTCTTAATATCAGCTCTAAGTTTTCTTGAAGGAGTAAAATAACTGGAGAGCCTCTTCCTTAAATCTTTAGCTTTACCAACATAAATTACTCGTCCAAGTCGGTCCAACATAAGATAAATACCAGGCTTATGAGGCACTTCTTGTAGCTTGCTCATAAGATTAATAGGAGAAATTTGAAAGTCAGCAGACACGTTAAACGTATTCTATTTATCGAATTAAACGTAAGAAATCCACTAAAAGACAAATTCTTAATATAACGAGGAATTGAAAAGCATGCAGAAAAGAGGCATCTTTAATAAATAATTACCTGAATTATACAACATTCCCAATAATGTTTACCCTTATTCGAATCAGTTTTGCAATCCTGCTAACAGTGGGAACGGCAAGTGCTCAGAGCTCAACTCAAGCCAACACACCAAGCCCAAGTAATGATCTGACTCTATTGGAACTAGTTAAAGAGACCGGTTTTCTGGCATGGCCCTTAGCTGCACTTTCAATCGCCGCCGTTTTCTTAATCATTTTCTACACGCTCACGGTCCGAAGAGGTGCTGTAGTAAGTGGTCGTTTTATGCGGTCAGCGGATTCTCTAATCCGCAAGCAGGACTACCTTGGACTACTTTCTGTATGCAATCGTCAAGACCAATGTATTTCTAGGATCACTTCTAAGACTTTAGAATTTGCCACGAAAAATCCACTGGCCAGTTTTGAAGAAGTACGAGAGGTAACAGAAGCAGAAGGCTCACGCCAGGCAAGCCTACTCCATCAACGCATTCAATACTTAGCAGACATAGGTGCAATCGCACCAATGGTAGGGCTCTTGGGAACTGTAATTGGCATGATTAAAGCTTTCCGTGAAATCGCACAACATAGTTTTATCGGCTCTAAACAAACTGGTCTTGCTAGCGGTGTTTCAGAAGCCCTATTGACCACTGCAGGAGGACTATGCATAGGAATTCCAGCTCTCATTTTTTATTCAATGTTTAGAGGTCGGGTACAAGGTCTTGTTGCAGAATTAGAAGCTGCATCAACACACATTATGGCGCTTCTAGCAACACAATACAAAAGGGCCAGCGGGAGAAGATCAAGAACAGAAAAAGATAACACTAATGATAGACCTGCAGATATTCGCGGAGTCTAAGAAAAACAATTAGTTAATATAGGAAAATGAAATTCCAATCACAGTTCGGGTCTGAGCGTACGGGAATTCAATTAGCTCCAATGATTGACATCGTTTTTCTGCTCCTCATTTTCTTTATAGTCTTATGGAACTATGCAAGATTTGAAACAGAAATAGAGATTAGTGTTCCAGCCGCCACTTCCGGTGAAACACCAAAAAGAACAATTGGGGAAATTGTTGTTAATGTTCACAAAGATGGGAACATTGTTATCGAAGGTGTAAGTAAGTCAGAGCCAGAATTACTAAAAATGTTTAATGATATCGTTGCTGCATATCCTGATCAGGCACTCATTTTGCGGGGTGATCGTGCAGCTTCTTTTGATCATATTGTCAAAGTCTTAAATGTGTGCAAACAAGCAAACATCTGGAACATCTCTTTTGCCACTACCCCACCAGAAGGAGATAATAATCCGCCTAAATGAGTATCATTAGAAAATTGCCAACGGTTTTGACTCTGGTTGCGGCCTTCAATGTACTCACTGCCCATTGCCAGGAAATCGAATCTTTAATTCCAAGTACAAACGTATCTGAAGAAACAACGAACAATACATCTGCGCCTAGGGCTGAACCTATAAAGCCCACTCCTAAAGCAGAACCTATCCAAATCGATAAAACTGTCCCTCGCGCAGAACCCGTAAATCCTGCACTCAAACCTCCAAAAATAGGGGGGAATATATCACAAGAAGAAAAAGCTAGAAATCTGCTCGAGTATGCAAATTATGTCTACAGCCAGAAACAGTGGCAACTCGCAAGTTCCTACTACCAAAAATACTTAGAAGTTCAACCATTAGGTAATAAAGCAGCATCAGCGTGGTACCGTCTTGGCGAATCCTTATTAAAACAAAAAGACGTCCCAGGTGCAGAAAAAGCTTACTTGGAAATCATCGGGAACTTTAGCTCTTCGGAGTATTTAAATGCTGCCTCTTACAGGATTGGATCAATTTATTACTCAAACAATCAATACAAAGAAGCATCAACATTTTTTAACACCGCAAAAAAAACTGCGACTAAAAAAGACATCCAGCTATCAGCCGCTTATTACCATGCTCGATGCTTAAGAGAAACAAAAGATAACAAATCTGCGTTAGCCGCATACGAAGAGTTAAGTTCAATCCGAGATGAAAACCCTTACCGTGAAGCAGCGCTTTTAACCATAGCTAGAATTTACGCCGAAACAGAAAATAACGAAAAATCAATTGAAGCTTTTCTTTCACTAAATGAAATCACAAACCGTGAAGACATAAAGGCCGAATCTCTCGTCAAATCAGGTCTAATGAGTAGCTCTATCGGTAAAGAAACTCAGGCAAAAGAATACTTAAATAAAGCACTTAATTTACAGGGAGGAGATCAATGGAAACCTGATGCACAGTTTCATCTCATCAAAACCTACTATTCTGAAAAAGATTATGAGCAGGTCATAAGCGCCTATTCAAAAGGCGCTTACCCAATGTCTGAAACAATCAGGCCAAAGATGCTACTTATGGTAGGCAATTCTTTTAGACAACTCCAGCGCCACAGAGATGCCGTGAGCGTCTATATTATGTTAAGAGAGCATTATCCCGCCAGCAAAGAAGCTAGCGAATCGGAATACAGAAAATTACTTTCATTATTTAACTTGAGAAGTAAAAGCATACCAAAATATGTCGATAACTTTGTCGAATGGCAGACACCTCGTGATTCTAATCACAAAAATATCGATATGGCTCTTTTATTAAAAGCCGAACATTACTTTAACCAAAAGCAATATGCAAAATCCGGCAACGCTTATGATGAAATAAGAATCTCAAACATTCCCAAAAATTTGAGGGGATCAACTTTATACAAACGGGGATGGGCCCACACAGAAAGTAAAAATTACCGTAAATCAATAACCGCATTCAGTGATTTCCTTTCAACGTATCCTGAAGAATTGAGAGTCCCTAGTGCGCTAGCTAAGCG
>JAAZZC010000184.1 GCA_014239335.1 Verrucomicrobiales bacterium | reverse complement strand
CGTGAAGAGCCGGCACTACACACCTGAGATGGCGAATCGCAGCTTACCGCTGGTCAACCGGATTGCTGCGGATGTGCGCGAAGTGGCACAGGAGCTCTACGAGCTTCGGCCTCGCCTGCAGGCCTCGCCGAACGACCATCACCAGCAGGAAAGAACTTGTAGCCAACAATAAATGAAATTGAAGCGACGAAGATCCAGATAATATGAGGAAATAAGCTCCTATTCATCTTTTAATATAATTTCGACATCGAATATCTCCAGCCCAATGTTCTGGTAAGTCACGAACCAAAGATCTAGCAGTTCAAGGCCTGCGGAGGAACCACGGACCAGTGAATCTTTGATTTCTCCCTTCTCAACTTTCCAAAATTCACTGATTGGAATCTCAATTTCGAACTGATCATTATTGTCTTTGGGGTTCAGATCGACTTTCTCCTTCGTTATATATTTCCCGGCAAAACCACCATGAGCGCGATTCGCAGTGAACCCGACGATGAAAAAATTAGAGTCATCCACACCAAACATATTCGTATCAATTCTTCCCCGGATCTTAAACTTAGCTTCCTCATTAATGCGAACAGGTAAAGGACTAGTGGCAGAGACTCCAATATTCACCGAAAAGTGAAGCTCGGGTTTCCTGCCCTTCTCAAACCAAATGCAGGACTTAGTCCGTAACCGATAAGGAGCAAGAAGACGCTGCGCCGAAGAACTGTACTTAGTCAAAAGCTTAACAGCCGGATTGATGGCGGGATTAATAGCCGTAAATTTCTCTGACTGATACAAATGACCCCTTCTCACATCACGTGGGAACTCACTCTTCCATTCTTCCGAATAATCCTGAAGAAGAACCGATTTGAATTCCTCCTCACTATCCAGTCCAGCCACTACATAATGATTGGCGGACACTTCCTGAACGCTCCCATCGTTAATCCTTTTCACGCGAACCAATCCTTCATTGACCGTGTAACGAGTCGATTCGGGACTGGCCACAACATTGAACTGGGTCCCCAGAACTTCGGCCCTGGCTCCGGGCGAAAATACCAGCATCGGCTTACCCTTGGGTTGATGCGTTACATTAACGGATAAGTAGCCCTGACTGAGACGAAGAACCTTTGATCCCTGGTTTTGAGAAAATTTCAATTTCGAAATGCCTGAGATGACCGCCTCCGAACCATCATTCAACTCGATCTCAACCCATGAATTTGAATTTAGCCCCTCAATGATTCCCTCACCTAGAGGATCCCCAATACTAAGATCATTAATGATTGAGCCGTCTTGCGCACTCCACTCGATCAAACCATCCATCCCTGTGATGCGGGCAAAGGCAGAAGACTTGGACCCTGAACCCCCACTAATAGCAAAGTAGCTCAAACCAATCCACAGACAAAACATTGCGGCAACGCCTGCAACTTTCCATTTAGATAAACCGAACCTAGTCCTAAGATGAATCTTGGATTGCGTGGCCCTTTCCTGAAGATCCATATGAAGGTCAAGGTAATGAAAGTACCGGCGCTGAGCTGACACATCCCCATTAAGCATTTTTTCAAGGCCAGCCAGCTCTTCAGCCGTAATTGAATCATCAACTAGCTTGGCAAGAAGATTATCCAGATCCGCATTCTTTAAACTATGCATCGGCCATTCCTCCCCTCTGCATGTTAAGCTCAATGCAATTCAACAACTGAACGCGTATCCTTTCAAGAGCATAATAAAGTAAATGCATCTTCTTTCCGGTACGCTCGGCCTCTTCCTTGATGGCCCCGTGCCGACCACCATAACGCAAACGAACTAATTCACGATCCTCTTGATTAAGCTTCTCAAGACACTTTCCTAAAATTTTTCGCCTCATCTCCATCACTGGATCCAATTCTTCATGAGTCGAATGCATCTGCTGTAATAACTCATCTGAAAAGACTAGCTTCTCCCTAGCTAGTCGTTGTCTCCATTTCAAAATCTCCAACCACGCAAAGCGCATGGCCCAGGGTATGAACGGTCTCTCGTTGTCATAATTTTCCCACTTCTCCCAGAGCTTAACTGAAACTACCTGTACGACTTCTGCCGCGTCCGCTGAGCGCGGGATCATCGAATAAACATAACGCTCAACGTCCCTGTGGTATTGGGTCCATAAACGTACAAATTCAGCGGTTTGATCCATATTAAATAAGGCTTATTATCAGTTATAAACTATATCCTCCAATCCAAATAATATTAAGAATATTTTTATAAAAAAATAGTGTCTATGAAATGGAAAAACCTATCTAGTTAGACAAATGATACCCAATCAAACTCCTTGCCTTTATTGTTGCAGAATAATTGTGTTTTTTTATTAACATGTTTTATGTAAATTAATCATACCAAGTGATGGACAAAAAAAAGATTACCGAACAAGCAGAGAAACTAATTAAGATCGCACAGAGAGAAGGAAAGACTGTAGCGAAGGTATCCAAGCCCATCGCTAAGAAGTGGCTCGGCAAGATCAGTTCTGGTATCGTCGCTTTAGGAGAAAAGGGGCAACAAGCCGCCTCCGAAATAAAAACCGACGAAAAAACAAAAGACCCCGAAAGTACCTAACTAGTGCAAATTAAATAACGGACAAATGAACCTTTGAAGGTCCGCTAATTTTTCTGCTGGTTCTCGTTATAAGTTTTAAACCATCGAGCCGCTTCGGCTGGATCCTTTGTAACGCCATGACCACCCTCATACATCATCCCCAAGTTGTACTGCGCGTCAGCTCTTCCCTGTTCTGCTGCCTTGCGATATAATACCGCAGCCTTGGGCAAATTCTTTGGGACGCCATCGCGGCCACTCTCATAAAGAGAAGCCAACTCGAACTGGGCAAGCGCTTCACCCTCATCAGCCCTTCCCTTCAAACCTAGGACCGCATCAGGTAACGGTTCTTCATCCTCAAGAATAGTCACATTGGCTGGCGTATCATTATCTTCTTTAGAAGACGTTTCTGGCTGAGGCGGCACTTCCTCCTCTGGATCCTTAACCGGCTCCTCTGAACCTTCATTAGGAACCTCTTCCGGCGAATCGTCCTTGGAATCCACAGGAGCAGGAATCTTCGTCTGCTCATCCTCAGTAACGCCCGGAGCAGGTTCTTGGTTAACATTATTATCACCGCACCCCGAAAGGAACATCATTAACAGAGCACAAGCGAATAGGTTCTTGACTATCAAATCCATACACAAACTATCAGATAAAAATAACAGCAAAGCAAGGAAACCGTAATTCCCTAGGAAAAATTAGTCATAAACAACCATGACGCCCTTCATTACTCTCCAGTGACCTGGAAAACTACATATGAATGGATACCTTCCTGGAACTTTAGGAACATTAAATTCACCCTGAAATGTTCCTTTCCCGTTCACAAGGGACGTGGACCAAATCACATCATTGGAATCAGGAACGAATTGTCTTTCCAAAGCATCGGAGTCCTGGGCCATTTGGTCAGCTAGCTGCCCTACCCTTTCCGCGGATCCGGGCTGAACAATGACAAGGTTATGAATCTGCAGATCTGGATTATCAAAGGTAAGAATAATTTTCTTTCCTGCTCTCAAGCGAATCTCCGCAGGCGAAAAAGCTAACTGATTCGGAACGGCACTGACGCGTATTGCATTATCATCCTGCCCAATATCTTTCTTATAGGTAGCAGCCATCATTTTGATTTCTTTCTCAGTGGCGGGAACCTCCAGATCCGTAAATTTTCTACCTAACGGATCAAACAAATAAACTGGGGCGTGACCCTGGGCTCCTCTACCACTCACGTACAGAACCTCGATCTGATTCAAACCCTCCACCAGATCAACCTGAACGTTCCAGTCCGAACTCCACCAATTCGCAGAAGCAATCACAGGGACACCATTAAGGAAAACTTTAACGTAACTATGTTTGATGGATAATGTGGCACGCCTCGCACTTGGAGATTTCACAAAAGTGCGCATGGATCCACCCTTACCGACACTGCCGCCAAAAACAAAATAACGCTCCCCATCATTACCCGCACTCAAGAGCCAGCTCTTAATCTTACTGTCCTCGGGCCTACTCAGCACCGGAACTTCAGGCCCCTGCCCCGAGGCCGTACCATGCCCGGCATCCTCCAGCACTGTTTTCAAATCCTGATCATCAGACACGTTAACCTGCCCAAGAATCGACGCATACCCCTGATCCTTTTTCTGAAGATAAGATACAGTATGAATGACCTCAGTCCGTACCCTCGGATGCTGATCTGATGCCATTTTCTTTAGCAGTGACATCGGATTCTTTAAGTCACTCTCCTGAAAACGAATCAGTGATGTGGCTGCGGCCCTGATCCTCTGGTCAGGTGAACCTAGGAGCCTCTTTAGATGATTCTCTCGAACCTGACCCTGATCATGAAGCACCCACAACCCTTCAAGAAGATTTGCGTCGGACAATTCACCAGCCAACCATCGATCCAGATCAGGAACGATCCCGTCAACGCTTCGCAACTTTCTCCTAGCATGGTCCCTCACAAGATTCTGCGGATGCTTCAGCAGATCAAGTAACTGCGCAACGCTGGCCCCCTCAATCTTTGGCCAGTCCTTTACCGTGGGCTTGCCCTTATGCACGATTCTCCACACGCGGCCAGTATAAGGATCCCAACGAGGATCCCTCATCGAATTCTGCGCATGGCCTATGATCCGGGTACAGAAGTCCGACACGTACATGGCTCCATCAAAACCAAAAGCAATATCAACTGGCCTGAATATAGGATCCGGCGATGACAAAACATCTAGCCTGTCACTGGCCTTATAATAAGCTCCTCCAGCCGTATGTTTTGAAATTGAAACGAAGCACTTACGGAGGAGGACCGCCGAAGCCATCCCTTGCTGATACTCTTCTGGAAAGTTTGGACTCGATATGACACAGGCAGCCGAACCTTTCCCATAAGCAATACTAATGGCCCGCTTGAAAGGATGATAGATTCCGAAAGGAGTCCAAGGGATAGCATTAGAGTCCTGAACGAAACCGTCCCCATACATTTGAAATAGATTCCCCCAACGGTCCCAGGTAATTTTCCATGGGTTAGGAGTTAGGGTCTGGTACTCCCGCTCTACGGTTCCTTTCCTCAAATCGAACCGGTACGTCGTCGCATCAACGCCACGAGTGATTCCATGCGGCGTTTCTAGCTGTGATCGATGGAAGACTCCATCACAAAACATCACGTGCCCTAGAGGGCCCATGGCAATCATTCCACCATGGTGAGCATCCGTAACATCAATCCCTCTTAACATTTCTTTCTGGTAGTCGGCCCGACCGTCCCCGTCAGAATCTTTCATAAATACTAACCTAGGCTGATGGGAAATAATGACTCCGTCTTCATGAAAAGCCAGACCGTCCGGCACTGTCAGGTGATCGGCAAAGACCGTTGATTTGTCAGCGCGCCCGTCACGATTCGTGTCCTCAAGAATAATGACTTTATCTTGTGGCACATCCCCAGGAATGGTCCCCGGAAAGGACGGCATCGTAACGACCCAGAGCCTTCCCAGCGAATCAAAGGCTATCTGCTCCGGATTACGGAGCTCGGGAAATTCCTTCTCAGAGGCGAAGAGGTTCACTTCATATCCGTCAGCTACCTTAAAGGATTTCAGCATCTGTTCAGGCGAAGGTAATTTGGCCGGCTCTCTCTCGAAGAGAGGCTCAAGGGTCAGGGGAGAAGGATCAAAGTCGAGCGCTCGGTCACTGACCATGGCATGAATACGTTCATCGGACCTCTTGATTAGTTCATGGTAACGCGGAATCTCGGCATTATACTCATTGGCCCGTCCACGGACTCCGAAATAAAGGACCGTATTGACTGGCCGAACAATAGTAGAGACGTACTGAGCCTTACGTGAAACGGCCCGAGCAACAGAATCAATCCTTCCCTTATTTATTCCATTATATATCCGATCACCTAGAATATTTTTGGAGATCTTGCCCGCGATTAACTCATGGCCATAGGAGTTAAGATGAACGCCATTATCAGTTAGTGATTTTTCATCACTCGCGTATTGGGCCTTACTAAAATCAAACAAATCAATAAATCGAATTTTCCTACTCTCAGCAATTGAAGACATCGCATTAACGTAGGATTTAATTTCCTTATTCCTTCGTGCCGGGTCAGGATAATGAGGATGATTCAGGTCCTCATTGGCAATGGGTGAAAGAAGAATCATCCTCGCTGCAGGGTGTCTCCTCTTCATTTCATCCAAATAACCATTCAGGTCGGCTTTAAACCTCTCAATTCCTGAGTCCCCGGCGAAGGATTCATATAATCCGAATCCTAAAATGACATGGTCCGCGGACCACTGGTCCAAGAGCTTCTTGAGGTGATTCACATACCTTTCGGGACGAAGACGATAGCCCAGCTCATCACCGGTCCAGGCCAGACTACGCAGTTCGATCCTCTTTTTAGGGTTCGCCAGTTGTAGGGCCGCCTCAAAGAAACCGTTCTGCTGCATCCTCCCAATGAATGAGTTCCCATAAAGCAGTACCCTGTCCCCTTCATTGAATTTAATTTCGGCCCTTACAAGACCACAAAAGAATAATAAAAATAATAAAACGGTCCAATTTTTCCTCATATTCTTTTGTAACTTAACAGCTAAGGGAAAAGCACAGCAACAAGATTGATTAAAGTCACAGGTTTGGATTTTATCCTAGTAAAAAGCTGATATAAAATAAGCATTAAATACAAAAAATAAATAATGAAATACCTGTTAATGATATCATTTCTATTCTGGGCTGGACTGGCTCATGGGGAAGAAAACAAAAACCAATTCAAAGTGGCCGAGAGAACTTTTGAAGTGCCTTCATCCTGGAAAGTGGAAAAACCAAGCTCAAGGATGAGAAAAGCTCAGTACAAAAATGGCAAAGCTGAAATCGTTGTCTTTTATTTTGGAGCAGGTAGTGGAGGGAGCGTCGAAGCCAATGTGGACCGATGGATCGGTCAATTCAAAGAGCCCAAAGACAAGTTATCTGCAAAAGTGGAAAAGGTAGAAGTTAAAAAGAGTAAAATCACCACCGTTTCTGCAAAAGGCACATACATGAGTGGCTCACCATTTGGTCAAAAGGTCCCGATGCCTAACTACGCAATGCGCGGAGCAATTATCGAATGCGAAGGGGGACCCATATTCATCAAGATGACCGGGCCAATAGATAAAGTCTTATCCTCTGCAAAAAGCTTCGACAGAACGGTACGTTCAGGACTCTGAGGATTCCTTATCCAATTCCTGAGATTCTGAGTCCTCAGAATTCTCATCTTCAGAGAGAGACTTAAACATCCCGCGTATGTCAGCGACTCCGCCAATAGAAACATACAGTACCAGGACCGTATATATACTGAGAGTAACAAGTAGTAAAGCTCCCCAAAAATTAATCCATCCTTCCATAATCAGTCTTAGTTAAAATTTTCAGTTCTTTCTTTCTGATCAGGAATGATCAAGGACATGGTCAACATACTAATAATTGCGATAAAAGAAACTGTCAGGCCAATATGATGACTCTCTATTCCCTTCTCCTGAAAATAATCCACAAGATTTAATTTTTCCTGGACCGGCTTAAGCCCAATCACAGCTAACGTACCAACGAAGAGAGCCGAGAAGGCTCCGGCAGTGCTGGCCCTTTTCCAATAAAGGCCAAGCAAGAGTATTGCGAAGGCCCCAGTGAAATAAATTGCTCCGGACACTGCCATATAGTCCCACAGGTCCTGCCCCAGATCGTACCAGAGACCCCAAATCACCAAAAAGATCGCAATCATGACGAGAAATACTCTGGTCAGAACGATCCGAGCCCTCTGTGACATTCTTTTCGAAGTTAACGGATTAACAACGTCCTCCGTTAACACTGAAGACCAGCATAAAAGGTAAGTGTCATGCGTTGACATGAAAGCGGCGATCATCCCAGCAGCAACAATTCCCAAGAGCCCAACGGGGAGGAGCTTCCCAATAAAGATCGGCATCGCCTTCATTGTCACATTCGGATCATT
>JAAZZC010000103.1 GCA_014239335.1 Verrucomicrobiales bacterium | reverse complement strand
GGTGTTCTTGGATTTCCATTAATCGGAGCCATTCAAGCAAATAAAGAAATCTCGGAAGTAGCGAATACTAAAGCTCCTGGCTTAGTTGAAAATGGAGAAATTGTTAAAGATGCGAAAGAAGGAAAAAGCATTTATTCAATTATTAATTATGAAGTTCTCACTGACACTGCCGTTGATGAGAAACTTGCTAATGCTAGTGAGGACGATAAAAAGAAAGTCGCCGATGCGAGGGCAGGTAGCGCACCCAAAGCTCTGGGAAGCATGACCGTGTTCCCGTTAAGCATGTTAATGGCATATATCGCAATTTATATGTATTTCAGATCCAGAGGAGGATATAAGCCTATTGAACTTGGCGGAGGCGACGAAAGTCCTGCTTCGGACGGTTGAAAAGTTTAAAAGCTTTCCTTGTAAGGAAAATATTACAAAAGGGGTGTCCGAAAGGGCACCCCTTTTTTTAGCGTAACTTTTTGGCCTGCTCAGAAAGCTGATCAAATAAAGGACCTGCGTTCGGTACCTCCAAGTCAAAAACATCACCAATGATCTGAGACCAACCGAGCACAAAATAATCCCAGCCATCTTCTATTAAAAGACGCTTATCCTCTCTCTGTCTTTTTGCCTGCTGTAAAAATTTAAGCTCTCCGCGATAATTAAATTCCCAGATAACCCCACGTTCAGGAAAAGAAGTCTGGTCCGTTAACGGTGAACCGGGGCCATCTTTCCCAAGGCCCGTCGCGTTAACTACAATCGAAGCAATAGGTAGATCAGCCATAATCTGATCTGCCTGCCGAGGCTCAGATGTAAGATACGGTATCACATGCCCCTTAGCACCCCAGAGCTCAGCAGTTCTTATAAGATTATCAAGACGACCCTGACTCCGGTTCGCTATATGAATCTTTGATGGACAATTATCAGTCCGATTACCCTTGAGAAAATACCACACTAAGGCAAGTGAAGAACCACCGGCTCCGAGGATCAAAGCCTCTGCCCCAGATTTACTAAAATGATCATCAGGCAGAAACCTTTCCAAAGCCATTCCCCCACAACTTGGATCAGTGGCTCTGGCACAGAGTTTCCCTTCCCTCTTATAAATACTACTCACTTCTCCTAATTCCTGTGCGAGGGGATCTAATATTTCAAAGAGATGCTCGCAAGCAGCAAAGAGATCCATCTTATGAGTCGTTACCAGAGCACCTAAAGACAAAGGGTCAGACTTAATAAACTCTACTACTTCACGATAATTCTCGGGTCTGTCATGAATTTTCATATCGATGCCTACGAGCCTGCATTGCCCCAGCTCTAAGATCTCAGCCCACTTAGGAAATATCCTGACACTGGATGATGATCCTGTCGTGACACCAATAAAATACATGGTGGGCACCTCTGCTTTACTCATTTCCATAGCGGAAATCAATGGATACAAGATTAGAACCTAAAAGTCCAACCCGCTTTGACAACCCCCTCAGTGAGGGTCCTATCAAAGCGATCATCAAAACGTCTATAGCCCTGATTAAATACCAGATACACATCACTCGCTGGGTTAACCATCCATCTTATTCGAGAATTAAGGCCAAGTTCATTGGATACGGTATCAAACTGGATCCGGGTACTAAGAGCAATTTTTTTGGTCGGAGTGTATCGAATTGACCCGTTCACTATCAGTGCCTCAAATTCACCACCTTTAAGTTCATACCAATCCATATCTGCACCTAGATCCATTGAAAAGGACGGGGAAGGCTGCCAACCGACACTCCCATTCAAGCCATACTTAGTTCCATCGAGGAAATCACGAACTCCCAAATCACTCCCTGCACTGAAATATATACCCCTTGACTGAGCGGTCATTATTCCAGCTCGGGCCCGCCAATATGAGTAATCACCTTCGGGAACAATTATTTTATCATAGATCTCAAAGTCTTTTTCAAATAAGTCCCTCTCCCGTTGAACGCTCAGTTCAATAAAGTCACCACTTGCCAGTTCAAAATCAGTCTCAAGCTCAATCTCTTCAGTAAGTGCATTGGAATCAAAGTCTGTGTCAATGTGTGTCTTTAAATCAAAGTCTATCTCATTAATCAAATCAGTCTGCGGATAAATCTCATAACCAAGAAAAGACCACCACTCATAAATCCCTGGTCGCCTTAAAAATCCAGCCGCAGGGTCAAGGTCTTCACCTACTCGCTGAACAGTGAGTCTTGCATAGAGCGGCTTATTTGGATAAATCGCTGTCAATCCCCACCCATCACCATCACCCTTCTCGGTCTCGGTGCGCATCGCCCAACCTCTAAAAATTCCGGTCTTTTGTTCTCTGAAAGAGCTGTCCTTCAATTCAAAGTCTACACCCAAAGTCTCGGCATCTTCATTGGATCTGGGATCTCCCAGCGTAAATATACCACCCACGGAAGATTCCTTAAAAAGGTCATACGTTACTCGGCCAACGTAAACATCATCATTTTGCAGTAGATCAGTTTCCTCGAGTTTTACACCAAGTATTCCGATGTTCCATTTGTCAACTTTACCAGTCACCTTAGCTCCGAGTTGTATGGGTACACGGTTCCCTTCTGAATCCAGCCCTATGGTTCTTGAGTGGAAGGGTAATGGGCTGCGCATTATTCCACCAAATCCGAATTTTTCGGCATCTTCTAAAAAGAAGGCCCTTTTCTCGGGAAAGAATAAAGGAAAGCGGGTCGTATTTACTTGCCTGTCATCGACATCAGTTTCCGCAAAATCTGTTTGCCAAGTCATTGTTGCTGTCAGTGACGGAGTGATTCTATAAAAGGCATCAAATGACGGCTCAAAATCAAAGTTCGAACCATCTAGATCAGTTGAACGGTACCTGCCAAGCAATGTCGGTTTAAAATCAAGACCCATGCCAGTATCCAAATTCTCTAACCCTTTCAACTTACCAAGGCCCTGAAGGGTCCACATGGATCGGAGACGGGTCGGGGACGCCCAACGAACTTTCTCATGATTTCTTCTTATTTCTCTCTCAACATTGAAGTTCCAGGTCGACTTTGTTTCGTCAAAGGCCAGGCTTCTGAATGGGATTTCAAACTCAACATACCATCCTTTCGAATCTCTACTGGTGTCACAATCCCATATCGTGTCCCATGTCAGATCAGGTCTTCCCCCACTCCTGACTACCCCATCAGCTTTTCCTCCCCCTCCTGCAATACCAAAATAATAGCCGTTAATGCCTCTGCCAAATGTATCAAAAACTAATCGGACGCGATCATCGCCTCGACCTGGATTATCTCTTCGTCTTTCCTTGGCAAGAATCTTATCAGGCTCTGAGTCAAAGCAGCGAATTCCAACATAAAGGGCCTTTGATGTTGAGAAGACCCTAAGTTCGGTCCGTTGACTCGGCTCGCCCATACTAATTGGTTCGACCTGAGTAAAGTCAGAAACAGCTGCCGCTGAGTCCCACTGCTCTTCATTCAAAATCCCATCTATTTTAGCCCCATTCGCCAAACGGGGAACTTGAATGTCTTTTGCAGGCTCTGCAGCGAACAGAAAAGGGTGCATTGTTGCCGCAATGCAAAGATACATAATAAAAAATTTGAAGCTAGCTAACATGAATAATTAAGGGAAAAGACCCTAAAGTTTATAGAGGCTAATCACTTGTTAACTCATGAAAAAGATAAATCTCAACACCGAATAGTAGATCGCTGCATTCCAACAGGTTACAGCATGATTTCTGCTAACTTAGAAGCCCGAAACCAAACCATTAACAATAAAAAAGCTAATTCTTGGACTCTATAAGCCTATTGAAATTCTTCTCAAGAGCCTTTGACCCGTCATCGGGGCTGGTTCCCGGTTCTTTGTTATAAAATGAGATTCTCCAACGGCCCTTCATCCTTCTCTTTGTCATTGGAGGATTACCCCGAATCCTTTGCCGTACGGGCAAAGTCAGCTCTGGGGCTGTCGATTGAACCCGAAATGATTAGATCGGCCCAAAAGTGATTGTCTTCATTGTTTGAAAAATAAGAAGGCTTCACCACACCGGCTCCTTTGAAAATCGCATCTGCCACACCTACCTTCAATAGACCCTTGAGTTGACCGTCGGCTAGAACTTTAATATCTCCTCCCTTGATACGCATCAGAGGTAATGACTCCCCTTTAATATCAAAGAGTTCAAATCCTTTCCCGGATTTCCTAAAACTTGCACTCAATGACTCAAATCTTAATTGCCTGAAAGAAACCTCATTCAACTCCTTAGCGATACTTACAAGAATCGGTTCTTTGCTCAGCCCCATTCCCGCCCCTTCAAAGCTACCTTCCGCAATCATTGATTGATCAATTGATAGAGAGCCAGAAATGTCCAGCCCCCCGGTCAATTGCCCTGTCAATCTCTCTGCCCAATAAGAATGAACGATTTTCGATACATCAATATCACTGAAATCTGAAGAAATTTGATACTTCCCCTCTCCTTTAATGGAAACATAGCCATTTAAGTTAACTGAACCCCTTATCGAATGCGAAAATTTTGAACCTTTGATAAAGTACTTTCCCGAACGTACCTCACCTGCAATTGCATCGATTTCAAGTAATGGCCATCCTGGAAGAGCAAGTTTGCCTTCCCTGAAACTGACCAGACTCGAAGAGTTTGAAAAATCTTCTGCTGCTAATTTTGCATTCTTTATGAAGGCGACGTTTTGCCCATCATTATTTTTCCAATACAACATAGAATCAGAAATGCGCAGCCTCTCAAAATTAAAAGATCCGGGGTCACTTTGGAGCCCAAGTCCAGCCCTCACCAAAGTTCGGTTCCTTTTCTGAATTTCATCTTGATTAAAGGCATTATTACGTCCGCTCCCAAAAAATATTTCTCCTGACTGAGCCTGAATATTTCCCATGTACCAATTATTGGAAATAAAACTCCTAGGATTAATTCTAGTTTTTAACAATTTAATTTCGAAGTCCTTTAACAAAGAATCACCCATCTCCGATTTGAGCACTAAGTTCCTGGCATTCAAATTCAGCCCATCAAGATTGAATGCTCCGAACTCGACATCAGTCTCTAATATTTCACTTATGTTTGCACTGACTTCCTTTCTGAATCCCTGCCCACTGATCCATGTGAGCATGAAGAAATATAAGCTCGCCAACAATAGTATAAAAGGAATGCTGCCAAAAATAAGAATCCTCCTAGTCAATTTTTTGCGCTTCTCTTTAACCTTTTTAGGTTGGTGACTTCTCCTGCGCCGCCGCCTGCGTACTTCTACCATTTTCTCTTCCCCGCCTTCATCTACCACATATTCGAACCGCACTGGCTGACTAGAACCAGAATCATCAGTCTTAGTTCTTCTTCTCCGAACGTTACTGTGTTTAAAAGAATTTTCTTTTGACTCTTCTTTATTCTCTTCGTTTGAATGCATTTTTATTACAACTCAATTGGAATAATTATAGCACTGATAATGGTCAGAGAACATGGAATCTTGGGCATCCACTTGCAATGCTTTTAAATCAATTAATATAAAAGATTGTCTAAAGAACTAACTAATTACTATTAATTCTCTTACCAGACGGATCGATAATATTTGCCTTCACAAAGAACAGAACTGCGCGCTTGAGTCTGTCTTTACCCTTTGATTTAAAAAGCCTTCCAATGAACGGAAGGTCCCCAAAAAATGGAACCTTATCCTCCACAATTGCAGACCTATCTTCTATTAAACCTCCAAATACAACAGTTGCTCCGTCCCATACCACTACACTGGTATTTTCTCTTAAGGTCCTAAAGACTGGCTGCAATACGCGGTTATCTGATAGCGGAATAGATTCAAATTCTCCCAATATATTAGTGCCTGTCGTCATTATTGGGGTTCCATAATTAATAAATCCCTCAAACTGGTTAAATTCAGGGGCAAGGTTTAATTCAATTGTATAATTGTCTGCTCCAACGATTGGTTCTACCTCCAAGTGTGTGCCAACATTTCTAACTTCAAAACTTGTTGGATGTGCCGGCGTCACTGGAAAACTAGGGGGCGCTCCATCTCCAACACCAAATCCACCAAAGGCTCCACCATCCTGTGGAATTTCCGGTGGATCATACTCAGTTGGATAAGGGAAATCCCTAGTAATGTCCACCGAAGCCCTCTGCCCCGATCTCGTCACGATACTTGGTCTAGTGATCATGTCAGCTCCCTTTGCCTGGGCCAACCCTCTAATCACTGTTTGAAATTGAGGATCACTAAATGCGCCTCCGACTCCAAAAATTGCCGGGCTCTTTAATGTCGATGGTGCAGCAGCTACATCTCCCCCCCCACCAAGTAGTATATTATTCAACGCATCACCTTCACGCCATTGTCCACCCGTGCGCAATCCACTCGTGATCGGATTATCACCTAACGGAACACTAGTCCATGGTGGAATGAATGAGTATTCTGAAAAACTTGACGCCTGACTTCCAGTAGTAGCCGCATTACCCGTAGTGCCTCCCCCTGCAAAAATTCTCTGCGATCCCTGAACGTTAAATTGTCCTAGCAACCAGTCAAAACCTAACTCATTGAGTTCCTTTTGACTAATATCTACCATCGTCACATGAACCTCCACCTGTTTTGGAACATCCTTAAAGGAACTATCTATAAATGTTTCAATGAGCTCCATATTCGAAATGGTATTCCTTGCGACTAACGAACTTGAACCCGGCACAAAAATAGCACTTGCTCCTTCTGGAAAAGTAATTCCCTGCTTCATCAAAAACTCTTTTGCTCCTAATCTTCTCAGTTTAAGCCCGCCCTGATTATTCCCTCCTGTTGAAAATGGGTCCCCCCCATCATCACCTTCATCCCCAATTGATGCTGTACTTAGAAAATCGGGAGGAACTCTGAAAGTTTTAGTGACGAGTTGCCTACTCTCTGACGCCCTTGACACTATCTGCACCGCATATGTATCTAATTTATACTTAGTGCCCGTATCATTTGTTATCTGTTTAAGAATTTCACCGATCGGAATATTTCTCAATGTCAGGTTAACTCTTGCATTCAGAGCCAGCAGATCAGAAGGGTCCAATTTGAGAACAAAATTGATTCCACCACCTATTGGATCAAGCTGCTTAGATTTAATGGTTAGATAGTCAACAACGTCCTCAAGTGTTTCATCTTCAAAATTAATAGTATCAATCACTATTGCTGTCATTTTCCTCTCAATGGATTGATCAACTTGAGAGCCTGAAGCGTTTCCTCCCACAATTCCAAAAGCCGATGATATCTCGACTTTAGTTTCCCATGCTTCATCTATTTCACCCAACAATCTTTCACGCGTGTGATCTCTTGATGACTTATGAAAATTGACTATCTGCTGCTCAACATTGGCCATCCCTCTTCTGGCCGCAGCATTTGTTTTATCAATGCGTAAAACATCAGTATAATATTTAAGTGCCTTGTCCAGATCTCCTAACTTAGTTGCACCAGAAGCTAACGTGAGTAAACGGGTCACTTTTTTTACATTCGCAAGATGCTCTGGAGTACGAGACTGGTTATACCATTCCGAGTCTTGTAATCTCTTTTTTAAAATGACGGCAGGACCATAGTTTGGAGCAACACTCGGCTGCAGCACTTGGTCTAGCAATTCTTCAGCAGCCAAGAATTCAGCAGCGTCAATTAGTTCCTTTGCACGAAGCACGGATGCACCAACATATTTTTGCCGCGCCAGATTTCGAACAGAATCAGACGTGGGCGAAGGATTCATTCCATTATATGCCTGAGCAAATTTAGATAAAGCTGCTTTGTAATCTCCTTCGGTTATAAGCTGATCTCCCTCAGCAATCATTTTTTCAGCCTCAATCATTTGAGCCTGCCTCCTGCCAATTTCACCTTCGACCTTATCTGCTAGAGTTGGATCTTTCTTTTTATCATCCGCAAACAACGATACCGAACCAAAAAGGAACGACGAAAATAAGATTAATGTTACCCATGGTGCCTTCATGGCATAGTGAATCGAGCCCTCCAAATTGGTTGGAGAATGTTTCGATTGAGATTGGAATTGAGGCATGGGGTCGAAGAACGACAACATAGACGAATTTGACCTAAAATGTAACGCTCAAATTTCGATAATCTGTGTTATCGCAAGGGGTCCGCTAATTTGTTCCTAACTGCCTAAAATTCCAGTTAAATCCACTGAAAATTGTAACATTCACCCAAAGAAGACAAAACTTAGAATCTAAACTCCTGCTGTTCTACTCTCATTGGGACAGGAGGCCCTAGACGTGAATGCAACCTGCGCCCAAAAAAATCCCATATTTCTAAGCTTAATCTTTTAATAATAGGGGTATTTTGAGGAGGAAATCTATATACATTAACTGATTTGTTCATATGAACACCGTAGTGTTCATATGAACAAATTCAACTCATTCTTTCATTTTAATTATTTTTTTCACTTGGTCCTAATAATTCTCAGGCAGAACATGTGATTTCCCGGAAATGAATGACCTCAATAATAACACCAAACTCTTTGCTCTTTTTCGGGTGTTTTTTAATTGTCGATTCTATTATCCCATTTATCTGGTGATGTTCCTCGATTTTGGGCTGACTATTTCCGAGTTTGCCACACTCAATCTGATTTGGGCCATCGCAATCATACTACTCGAAGTACCTTCAGGCGCTCTCGCTGATCATGTTGGTAGAAAGAGACTAATTATCCTCTCTTCTATCTTAATGATTGGGGAAATCAGCGTTCTTATCTTCACACCAATAGGTTCACCTATTGTTTTCTGGATGTTCGTCATCAACAGAATTCTTAGCGGAGCCGCTGAAGCAGCCGCTAGCGGTGCGGATGAAGCGCTAGCATATGACAGCATCCCAATTAACAATCGCGAAGCCATATGGAAAAAAACGATGAAGCGGGTTATGATAATGATGTCCGTTGGATTCGTAATCAGCTCAATTATCGGAGCCCTCGTCTATTCCACAGACTTTATTAACTCTATCGCATCAGCGCTCAACTTTGAAACAGAGTTCACTAAGAAACAAACCGTTAAGTTTCCGCTATATTTAAATTTTGGATCTGCCTTAATTGTATTTTTTATCGCCTGTAAATTTGAAGAAGATCATAAGATCTCAATGGGCGGAAAAATAATTGCCATCAAGGAAAGTTTTGCAGGCACACTAAGAGCAGGTCAATGGATTTTAAAATCACCCGCCGCATCTTGCCTCATTCTTATAGGTTTATTTTATGATAGTATCATCAGAGTCTTTTATACCATTCTTTCAAATATCTATAGGATTCTACTCATTCCTGAATGGTGCTGGGGGCTCGTCGGAGCCGTCGCTTCCATAATAGGAATAGGAGTAGCAATTATTTGTGAAAAAATGGCAACCAATCTCAGCCCCGGCATCAACTTTGGGGTTGTTACTATTTTAACGTTCCTCGGTTGCATTGCCCTCTCATTGGCAGTGCCTGGATGGGGAGTGATTTTGTTGCTTCCAATGTTCTCTGCAATGCGATTTCTTCAGTATTTCCTTTCCCATTATTTGAACAAGGTAACCCCATCAGAGCAGAGGGCCACGGTACTTAGTTTTAAGGGCCTGAGCATGAACCTTGCATTCGGTATATTAACTCAAGTCTTTGGAGTTCTTACAGCCCGAATTTATCTGAGCAATAAATTCAATGATGAAACTGACCCCCAACTATTAGCTTTCAAGTACAGCTTAGAATGGTGGCCTTATTACTTTTCGGTGGGTGTTATAATCCTTTTTGGATTTATAAGACTAAAATATCGAAAGAGCATAACAATGCTAATCAACGAATCTTAAGAAATAATCACTATTCTTTCTTTTACTTTTTCGGCTTTGGTTGAAGTCTGCCCAAAGTATCGTTACGCATTCTCTCGTCACTTATACGGTCCACCCAAGCAAGCGCTGCCTCTGGGTTATCCTTGGCGGCTGAAAAAGCATAGTCTTGTATTGCTTCGTCATACGCTGGTCCGAGTGGTTGATTGGCAAGCCATTCCCCAGCCCCTACAAAATCTTCTTTGATGAAGTCTTCGAAACGTTCTCCCAATGCATGACGCTGCCCCGCTACTTCTTCGGGTAGTTCGGCTAGCCATTGAACTTCATCTGCGATTGATGTATCGCTGATATAATGGGAGATTCTCTCTAAACTGTCAGAATCGATAAAAGGCTCGGTGACATTGTCCATAATGTATTGCACTGCTTTGTCCGGATCACTTCTAGCAATCTTTGACAAAGACTCTCTAATAGCGCCCCGCTTGTAGGATAACATGTCGTTTTCTTTAGGTGTATGGTCGATTCCATTGATCCAATCAATGAGTCCTTGTTCTCCTCTCTGATCCATGACGGCGTTAGCGATAAGATCCATCTGTTCTCCCCGAGCCCTGCTTTTTACGTTCAGCTCCGAGTAAACGATCGCTCCGTCAAGATCATTCTTAACAAGCTCACGCACAACCCCACGATGCCACCACTGCCGAACACCTTCGTCCTTAATCGTGGCCACAAATTTCTGGGCCGAATCGGGGTCAGAAGCCGCCCAACCAGAGATCGCTGTCGTTTCACCGCCCCGGGATCTTCGGGGCGACTCAGAGCTCATCGCATACTTCACTGCTTCTTCTCCTGAGATCCTGCCCCAGGCGTAAAGAAAATCATTCCAGTGCCTGTCACTTTCCCTTCCGCCAGGAGAGTTTTCAAATGCTACCAGCATTTCTGCTGCATTCGCCGGTGTTAGCTCTAGTAACATTTGAGAGATTGTGGCATTTCTTCTCACAGGATCAGAATCAGCAAGAGCATTTTTAAGTTTACTGCTAGCATCGCCATTAATGAAAATGGGATCGGATAAGGACTGCTGATTTTTCTGGATTCTTTCTATTGTGCCTGACTGGCCTAATCCACTCTTAAAAGCTTCAGTAGCCGCCAAGTTTAGAGACACATTACCGGCTCCACTATTCTGTACAGAATTAGGGTCTTTGTCTTTCTTGCCGAGAAAAAAGGTGCCCGTGGCGATCGCTGCCCAAAGACAGTTTATTAGGATAACTTTTCTCATGAAAATTAACGGGTTATTTTATTAAATTGATAGTAAAAATCAATGAGCTCTCAAGAAATAAGCTCTTTGATGGGCTTGCAATCTTTAAGCAAATAATGAGGTCTCCCTGAAGAGTCCTGAACCGTAGTCAGTTGAGGGTCGATACCAAGATTATGATACAAAGTAGCAATCACGTCTTTATAATGGACTGGCCTTTGAACTGCTTCGGCAGCGTACCTATCAGTAGCGCCTATTACCTGGCCAACATTCATTCCACCACCAGCCAGCATTGCCATCGCGACCTTGGGCCAATGATCTCGCCCGGCATTGGCATTAACTTTTGGAGTCCTTCCAAATTCACCCCATGCTAAAACAGTTACATCCTCAAGCATGCCTCTCTCACCTAAGTCCTCAATGAGGGTTGCAATTGCATGGTCAACGATCGGAACTAGCTGCTTCATCCTAACAAAGTTTTTAGAATGCGTGTCGAAATCGCTGATAGAAACATTGACGACCCGAACACCAGCCTCAATAAGACGTCGAGCCAAAAGTAATTTCTTTGCCGCCTGCGGTCCTTCACTCGTGAAAAATGCCAATTCCTTTTCTTTCATGACAGGCACGTATCTTGAAATCACCTTGGGATCCTCTTTAGAGAGGTCCATAGCCTCAGCAATCTTGCCCGAAGTTAATATTCCGTAGGCCTGTTCAGTAAAAGTATCCATAGCCCCCATTGATCCGATAGCATCAATCTCTCTGCGCGTCCTATCCAAACCCTGTAAGAGTCCTAGCCGGTCATCGAGACGACCAACACTTAAATCCTTATTCAAATTTAAATTTACAGAATGACCTTTGCGCAATTTGGCCAGTTCAGTTTTCATTTTATCCTCAAGCTCTCGTTTAAACATTGAAGAAATATCAGGCCTGAAGGGATTAGCAGAAGGGCCCAAGAACCCAGGCCGAACACTATTCCTTACCTGACCCCTCCCCTGCATAAGATCCACGAACGCGGGGGCCGGATCACCTGGTGATCCTAAAAGCTTATTGATAACGCAACCCATTGCGGGCCATCCTCCAGCAGGGCCCTTCTCAGAAGCTTTATATCCTGACTGGCATTGAAATGCATTATGCTGACCGTCAGCTCCAATCAATGAGCGAATAAAAGCAAACTTTTTTGCGGAGCTCGCTAATCTTGGCATCAACTCCGAAAGATGAACTCCGGGAATTTCTGAAGGAATGGGTTTAATGTCCCCTCTATATTCGACAGGAGAATCTGGCTTGGGATCAATCATATCCATCTGTGGAGGACCCCCATCAAGATGAATATGGATTATGGACTTTGCAGAAGAGCCCTTACCTGAAACTGATTCCGCACGAATGAGATCAGGAAGGCTCAGGCCTCCAATGCCAAGAGAACCCACTCTAAGAAAACTCCGACGGGAAAGACCGTCGCAATTTTTGGCAGGACCTCCAGTAAAGGATAACATATCAATATTCTATGCTTTTAAATGACGCGGTTCAAGTCATCCTGTCCGGATAAAGATAAAATAACTGCACTGTAACTTAGCTCTAAATAGGCTTATAATAGACAAATTTAAAAGACTCGGCCATTTTCATAGAAAAAAGTAAAACCTCGATGCTAAAAAATTTCACAAAGGAACAATTATACATTTCGTTATTCTTTTCTTTAAGTGCAATTTTTGCATGCGCTGAAACATCGCAACCAAAGAATCCGTATCTAAAAGAATTCTCTGAAAGCAGCAAGCTTAAGATTCAATTCCAAAGCTTCCCTGAACGTGAATGGCCAATGAGCCTTGTCAGTTATCCTGTCGAATTTTCTGTGCCAGGAATCACAGCTGAGAATTTAAAATTGACCGGCACTGATGGAAAAGAATTAACCTTCCAGCTCTCTGAAAAGAGACAGAGGAATGATAGTTCATTGGCCTACGCTAAACTGAATTTTATAGCAGATTTTCCAGCCAATTCCGAACGTTCCTTCGTTCTCAGTAAAGGTAAGCATCAATTTAAAAATTCGGCAATTACTGATGAAAAATCTGAACCGGTTATTATCATCAATACAAATTCCTTAAAAATCAAAGTCCCTGCTTCGATCGATAAGCCAAAATCAAAAGGACCTATTCCGGTTCCTGTTCTTGGAGTTAAATCTGGGCAGACGTGGAAAGAATCATCCATGATATTAGGAGGAAACCTGCAGCTAATATCACTAAACAGCCTTAAAATTGAAACTGGTCCATTATTCATAACCTATCAACTCACCTATAACTTTAAAGGCGGCGACAAATACATCGTAACGCTAAAGTGTATACGCGGCCTGCCTCGCATTGAAATATCGGAAACGTTCAAAGGAATTGACCCCAGCATATCGGAGCAATTCTTAAAAGAATTTAAGGATTATTTAAATCATTCGCCAACCAGAAATGGACTAAATGAAATCAAAGATTGGGTCCTTGAATATGGCGAGAAGGTAAGGCCTACAGACAATTCATTTTTCACAAAACGGTTCAATCTGAACTCCAATGAACTTATCTTTAATGCGTACCGGAAAGCCGAAATCCAATTCTCCTTGTTAACCCAAAGGGATTGTATTGAACTAGCTGAAACAGCTTATCAATTGCCCGAACATCCTATGAGTGAAGAATGGTTTGATCAGTCTGAAAAAGCACTCAGATCAATACGGAAAAAATTAGGGATATATTCGGTCGAGTCGTCCAAAATAAAAATCCTAATTCAATATGTATCTAACCTCAGAAAGGGAAATATTAGTAAAAAGATAATTATAGAGAATTCAGTGGGGAAACTCAGCAATGGGAGCGTCGCTGTTGGGGAAAAGAACGGGAAACAAATTATTCTAAATGCGGATGGCGCATTGCTATACCCTTCAAGTGAAGAGGCAATGGCAAGAGGCATTATTTTAACCAAAAATAAAAATGGATTTGAATCAATAAACAGAGAATCTGTTTCGACAAACTACACTGATCTTGGAAATGTTCAGTACGGTAGCGTTACCTTTCCTTACCCAGCCAGCGGACCTCGTGAACGAAGGGTATTGCACATTGCAGAACAATACGTAGCAGTCATTGACGATGCGGGAAATGCACCTGCCCGATGGGAGTGGAAAGATTCAGGCCCCATCCCCCCCATTTTTATCGGAACAGGTTATGACCAAAGCTTAAAAATTATAAATGATCAGGATAATGAAATGTCCCTAGAGGGAGATGCGGCAGCAGTCAGCGGCATAGGGATAATAGCAAACGGACCAAACATTAAAGTTCATGGAAAGACACCCGAGCCGGGCCTGCAGATATCTCCTGGCCCCGCACTGAACTCGGCCTTCATTGAAACAGATAATGGAATGGACCGTATCTTTGCCGGAAAAAACGAAGAAAATAAAAAACTAAGTGGAAAGGATTGGGCAGTTGATGCAATGACCGCCCTCATTAGAGACTTAGATAATAACAATAAAGAAATTGCGGTTATAGGAAACCATCTAAATAAAAGACACAGGGTCGCTTCAAAGCACATGACACTTGATATTGAAGGAAATCTCGTTTCCGCCTCCGCAAGATACAAAGTGCCTAAAGAAAAAAACAGCAGAGATCCAGTAATTTTTCCAACCTCAGGAAAATACAATGCTCCTGACGGAGCCGCCTTAAGGATCAACTTCGGAAAACCTTTCACTGTAAAAGAAAAATCAAAAAATAGACTCTTGGCCTTCTGGAAATTTAATGAAGGCAAAGGCACTGAAGTGACCAACATCAAAGATCCTGATCAGAAAGGAAAACTATTCGACAAGAACAACAATCCAGGATGGATAAAAGGTGTCGGATTCGGCAATGGGACAGCCATCTCACTCACAAAAGAAAGCCACATCAACACTCTCTTCGACCAAGACATTAATGGGAGCAACAGCATCGCTCTATGGGTAAAAACAAAAGGCCATGGACTACTGTTAAATAAAATAAAAACAGAAAACGGAAAGTTCGCGAACCATTCGCGCACAATCCAAATCACTCAAGAAGGAAAGGTCAGAGCCACTTACTACGGAGATAATGCGCTCGTGATGGAGAGCACTGAGGCAATTAATGACGATCAGTGGCATCACATTGTCTGGGTAAATAAAGAAGAATCGAATGAAGGAATCAGTGATCAATTAGCCAATGAACATACACTCTTTGTCGATGCTGAAATTGCAGATACTAAATTGATTAACAGAACGATAAATGACAAACTTCTGAACGCTCCGCTAAAGTTGGGAGGCCAAATTACAACCAAGGACTCGGATGGAAAAATCAATACAATCACTGGCTTGAACGGGGCTCTTGATAATCTAAGAATTTATAATTTCCCAATTACCCAGAAACAAATCCATGGATTCACTATGGTTGGACTGATGCGTTCACCTCTCGCAATTACCTCTGAACCACAAAAAATGATACGAGTGGGTCAAGAATTTGAATATTCTATAGAATATACAGGAGGAGGACCTTTTGTACGTTTCACATTTAACAATGTCCCTAAGTGGGCAAAAATAGAAGGGCGTATCATAGGAACTCCCACACTAAGGGATCTGGGCCTCAGTAAACCAATAACCATTGTAGGGATGAGCCCTTGGGGCCCGGGTCAGCAAAGATTCTCGGTCAGCGTTCAACCTCCTCTCGTTAAGAGGGAATGGAAAATTCAAGTGAATGGTCGGCCAGTTCTAACTCGTTATAATGGGCTCGGGGTTGAAGCAACTCTCCCTCCCGGTACAGGGAACTGGAAATTAACCAAAGACAAAGCACCTTTAAGACCTCCTATGATTTTAAAAGTCGAAAACTTAAAATCAGGAATCAGTGTGCAAATTCGAGGCACGCCCGGTGTGACCAAATACTCAATCGAAAGCAGTAAAGATGGGGGTAAAGTTTGGAGCAGTGTTAGCAAATCC
>JAAZZC010000291.1 GCA_014239335.1 Verrucomicrobiales bacterium | reverse complement strand
TTTGTTTCTTTTTACTTTCAATCATGCAGATGAACTGTCCTGCGCAGGACATCCAGAACCTAGATCCACCTCGGGACCTTGAGTGCCTTGTCGATAAGGCAAACTTAGTTCATTCAGAACATGCGGAAAAGATTCGCTCTCGCGGAAAACGACTCCTAGAAAATACAGAGACTCCAATCATTGTCGTTACCATCGATAAAATATCGGATCATGTGGATGAAGGCATGACCATTGATGACTTTGCAGAACGTCTCTTTGACCAGTGGCGGATCGGATCGTCCGCTGACGAAGGGAACGAAGAGAATCCCAGCAAGGGTGTCCTACTACTCGTCTCAAATGAAAGCGGCGAGGCCAGGATCAGGATCGGCGATGGATGGGAAGAGGAAAAAGTTAAGCACTGCCAGTGGATCTATGACAGTGTAATTACACCAAGATTTAGAGCCAGTAAGTACAGCCAAGGCATCCTTGCAGGGTTCGACGCTCTATTAAGAATGATTCCAAAAGGGATGGCTATTATCGAAAAAGATAATTCACATTACTATGTTCCTAGTCCTAGGGAATCATTCCGTGCAAACTATGGCCCTAAAGGAGGTTTTTCTCCTCCATTCATCGTGGCTATTGTGGTTGGACTCTATACACTCGTTTCTGTTTGGTTGTACGGCTCTAAAGGGCTGGCTTGGAAGTTCTGGGCAAAGATTTTTTCCTGCCTTACAACCTTTAAAAAATGATGCGTTTGCCCGCTAATGCGAGTCAGCCATCTGACTTTGATTAGAATAAGGTAATTTCAGCTCATACCTAACAATACATAAAAAGATGCATTTATTGTTTATGTGTTGATTGTAAATGTGTTATACCTTCTTTAGTTATGAAATGTAATCTTTACCGGGTATTATCAATTTTGTTTGTCTTTCTGTTCATAGCGGGACCCTGCATAGCACAAATGATAGAGGACATTGACCGGCCAGAGGACCGTACATTCATTACTGATCTTGCAGACCTGATAAGTGCAGAAGGTAAAGATCATATACGTACAAAGGCTGATCAGCTTTTAACAGATACAGACACACCGATCATTGTTGTCACTATTGATAGGATGTCAGACCATGTGAATAAAAGCCTGCGAATCGAAACTTTTGCACACTTTCTCTTTGACCAGTGGGAAATTGGTAATGTGGATCTGGATGGTTTGGATCCGAAAGATGCCAATAAGGGTGTCCTCTTACTGGTCTCCGAGGGAGACCGTAAGGCTAGGATCCAGCTCGGGGCAGGATGGGGAAGAGAAATGGACAGGCACTGCCAGAAAATCATGGACGGGGTCATTATTCCTGCCTTCAAGTCAGGTAAGTTCTCAGATGGCATTGTCCAAGGTTTCGATAGTCTTGAGGACATGGTGCGCAACGGAATCGGCAAAGGAAGTTCTCGATCGCCAAAGTATAAAAAGGAAAAAACGACCGGTGATTATTTATTTATTGCTGGACTCATAGGTCTCGGAGTCTTCACAGTCATTTCACTGGCCAAGAACGGATCCAATGGGTCTGCTTGGATTCTTTGGGCCGCAATCTTTGGTGTCCTCTTCTTCATTCTTAAAGCTATGGCAGCTGGAGGCGGAGGCGGGTATTCCGGAGGATCATCCGGTGGTGGTTATTCGGGCGGTGGAGGTGCATCAGGAAGCTGGTAATCAAATAAATAAACTCAAATTTTAAAGACTATGAAAAAGGCCAGCCAATATTTTAGTGAAGAAGAAAAGAAGGAAATTGCTGATGCAGTCTTGAAAGCAGAATCATTAACCTCTGCAGAAATTGTTCCTGTAGCTGCAACTAGTTCGGGCCGTTATGACCGGGCCGAGGACATTATTGGAGTCTTCTTTGGCATCATTGCGATGATTGTTGTTTGGGGCATTACCCCTCATTCTGATGCAGAAAATGCAGGTTCATGGGGCGATGCACCCGTTGTCTTATTTCTGGCCTTATCGATTATCGGAGGATTTATCCTTGGGGCTGTTATAGGGTCCAGAATTGGCTGGCTAAGGAAATTATTCACGCCCCGCAGCGAGTTATCCAAGTCAGTAAAAGATAGGGCCGCTCTCACATTTTTTGATCAAAGGGTTCACCACACTTCGAGTGAAAGTGGTCTATTATTATATGTTTCTTTCTTCGAGCGTCAGGCAGTGGTGCTGGGGGACGAGAGAGTAGAGAAGGAACTGGGCAGTGAAGTCATTAAATCACTTTGTTCAAAGTTCACGCAATCATTATCCAATGATGCGAGCCCCGCAGAAGCAATGATTGCTGTAATTAATGAAGCGGGAGAACTTCTATCTGAAGTCTTACCTCAAAGTGAAACGGAGCAAAATGAGCTGGCTGAGGCCCTCGTTTGTATTGATTAACGAGCTTCGTTGATATTTCATTGTGCATTAAAGCCCACGCTCCTAGAATTAGGCAATGCACAAGGGTCCCTCCTATAGCTCGTGCGGAGTAAAGAATTCCATCAATTTTCCTGTCTTCGAACCGATCTGACCCCAGAACTCAATGTCCAGATCAATCCTGGCAACTGCACAAGTAATGAAACGATCTATCGAATCATCACCAGTCAGGTAATAGCATAATTCATGTGATCCCGGGTTATGAGAAACGACCATCACATGTTCGATTCCGCCTTCTTCGTTGAGCCTTGAAATGACTTCCTCATAGCCTCTTATAGAAGCTAGGTACAGTTG
>JAAZZC010000067.1 GCA_014239335.1 Verrucomicrobiales bacterium | reverse complement strand
GACGGCGACGTGGCCGCCGCCAAGAAGGTGCTCGATAATCTCGACAAATACTACCCGGATGCCAAGGAATACGAAGTCGCCGGATTCTGCTGGTGGCAAGGTGATAAGGACATGCGTAATCCCGCACACTTCGAAATGTATGAGAAGAACCTGATTCAGCTCATCAAGGCGCTGCGCAAGGACTTCGATGCTCCCGACGCTAAGTTCGTCACCGCCTCCCTCGGTCAGACCAAAGAAGGTTCCAAAGGAGGCGACGGACAGATTCTCGATGCGATGAAAGCCGTTGCTGAGAGTGATGACCCCGAACTCGAGGACAAGGTGGCATTCGTCTACGCGCACCCACTCTCAAAGGGTGGTGGTTCCAGTGGTCATTACGGTGGGAACCCTGAAACC
The DNA here is from genome assembly GCA_014239335.1 of Verrucomicrobiales bacterium. Classification (GTDB taxonomy): domain Bacteria; phylum Verrucomicrobiota; class Verrucomicrobiia; order Verrucomicrobiales; family DEV007; genus EC70. Next base: position 7,160 of record JAAZZC010000067.1, on the reverse strand, counting down.
TACATGAACGTCGGCGAAGCAATGGGCAAGGCGATGGTCGAGTTGCTAAAAGCAGGTAAATAATTTGCTCTAGGGAAAGGAACTATCTGTATATCACCTACCATCGGTGGTGTTAGTTTAGGAGCGCATTGTGCTTGATTCAGGAATCAAGTTGCGGGGCTTAGTTAGCATCTGATAGAATCGCTTCGATGAAACGAATGCTATCGTTAATGGTGCCCTTTTCTCTTTTATTGGGATGTGAAAATTTGCATAGAGAGCAGTCATCGATTCCTAAGGACATTGCAGAGAACGCCGTTACTTCGGCCCCTAAGAAGCTTGTGGTTTTGACCTTTGATGATGGAAACATTAGCGATTTGACTACCGCTGCACCGATTCTTAAGGGGCACGGTTTTGGCGCGACCTTCTATATTACTTCGGGGTGGGTAGGTAAACCGGGAAGGCTTAATTGGGAACAGGTCAAGGAACTGCATGATCAGGGTTTCGACATTGGGAACCATTCTGCATCACATCCGAACATGCTTCATATATCTGAGGATGATATACGTGAGCAGATAATTTCCTTTGATGAGGCATGTGCAGAACATGGAATCCCCAAGGCGACGTCCTTTGCTTATCCTGGTGGGCACCATGACAGACGAATGGTAAAGGCGCTCGTTACAGAAGGTTATTTGACGGCGCGGCGGGCCGTCTCTCCGGAGTACCCTCTCTATGACCGTGGTGGTCCAGGCCCTCTCTATAATCCTAGTGAGGATGATCCGTTTCTAATTCCAGGTGCTTACGTTCGTGGTAACCTGTCATCCAGTGATCAAGAATTCGAGGAGGTTCTTAGTGGGGCTAGGGACGGATCTATTTGTGTGTTGATTTACCATGGGGTTCCTGATGTGCATAACCATTGCAGTACAAGCGTTGAATTATTCACCAAGGACATGCAGTACCTTAAAGATAATGATTTCACGGTAATTTCGGTCCAAGACCTTTCTAATTACATTGATGTAACTAAACGCCCCAAGGATATTTATGAGCCACTCTTGGCTCGTCTGGGCGTCAGTCCGAAGGCTTTGAAATGCGATGCCTCGAGTAAAAATCCAGTCTTCAGTTGGGAAATTGAAACGACACGCCCACAGGGACAATCGGCTTATCAAATTCTCGTTGCTAGCAGTGAAAAAAATCTTAATTCCGATGAAGGGGATCTTTGGGACAGTGGAAAAGTTGAATCGAATCAATCATTAGAAATCTCTTATGCCGGAAAATCTCTGACTCAAGTAGAGAGATTGTATTGGAAAGTCCGGTGCTGGAATGATCCGGACGAGGCGGAAATTAAGCGTGTTAGCAATTGGAGTGCTAAGGAAATACTCGGCGAAATGGGAAAAATACGCGTTAGTAAATATAGTTCAGCAGCTAGTTTTAGCTTTGAATAATCATATGTGATGGATTTTATAGGTGGCTGGGTCGTGCAGAAAGAAGACGATAATGTCTCTTTGTCTCGATTGCTCATCATGGTATAAATGATCTAGGGCCATTCATGATGAAATACTTACTGACCTTAGTTCTCTGGGCATTTTCTTTACTGATTGCGTATGGCCAGGGACCCGTTTTTAACGCTCAAACATTTGAAGTTTCTGAATTGAGTGAAGTGGGCACTGAGGTGGGTATTCTGGTCGCGACTGATCCGGAAGGGGATGTTCTAACTTTTTCAATTGTTATAAACGCTGACCCTGACGATGATCAAGTTTCGGCGTTTTTAATTGATGGTGACCGGCTCCTAGTCGCTGATTCTGGAGACATGGACCCTCAAGAAGGAGAGAGTCTAAGTATTGTAGTTGAAGTCAGTAATGGTGAGCTTTCTGCCAATGCGTTAATCACTGTGAATCTTACCGAGCCTAAAAATGAAATCGTATTGTCTTCATCCGTGTTACCCCAGAATTCGGTTCCATTTACTCTGGTTGGAACGCTGAGTACGCCTGATTCGGATTCTGAAAGTCATAGTTACCGTTTATTGGCCGAAACTGAATCAGTTCCTTCCGAGCTGATTGTTTTTTCAGACGAATGGATATATCTCGATGATGGATCTGACCAAGGAATTGCCTGGCGTGAAATTGAATTTGATGATGGAGATTGGTTAAGTGGCGATTCACCGTTAGGATATGGAACTTTCGGAAGCGATACTCCGACCACGATTGTGAGCTTCGGGGATGATTCTAATAATAAGATTCCAACGACTTACTTCCGTCATTTTTTTGAAATTGATGCCCCTTTACTGGTAGATTCTTTATCCATTGATTTGGAGGTTGATGATGGGGCTATTCTTTATATGAATGGCATTGAATTGCTCAGGTACAGGGCCGATGGAACGGGCTCGTTCGATGATTTTGCCAGTGGAACTGCCGGGGGCGGAGACATTTTGGAGACGGTTTCGCGTTTTGTTGTGACTGATGGATTGGCTCAGGTATTGCGTGAGGGTACAAACGTCCTTGCAGTTGAAGTTCACCAAGCCAATGGCACTAGCAGTGACTTGTGGCTTAACCTTGGAATTGAAGCGATCTTGCGTCGGACAGGGATCTCTGATGCGGAGCATTTCTACCTTATCGGAGATCAACTCTATATTAATAAGTCAGTCATTGAAGCAAACCGATCTGCAGGAGACTCATTTTCCATTTCAATTCAATCAACTGACGATCAAGGCAATGAAGTCATTGGAGAAGTCATTGTTGATGTTGGGGTAAGCTCACTGAATCCACCTGATGGAATTAGTCTTGATGTGAGAAATCTGATTGAGCAACAAGCGTCAGGCACAGTAGTGGGTGAGCTTTCAGCTTCGGACCCTGATGGAAATTCTTTCACTTTTAGCGTTCTTGCGAATCCTGATTATCCAGCAAATGATTTTTTTACAGCTAAAGGAAATTCTCTAGTGACAACGGCTCCACTTGACTTTGATGAGAGGTCACAGTTGTCAATTCTTGTGACAGTCACTGATAGTACGGGTCTCAGTTATTCTGAGGAATTTCCTATTAATGTTCTTCGTCTAGAAGAGCCGCCAACGGAAATTATTTTAGATCCAAATGTGCTTGATCCGAACGCAGAGGCAGGGGACCTGATTGGGATTCTTAAAGCAATTGATCCCAACTTGGATCAGGAACATACCTTTGAATTAGGAACGTGGCCGACATTGATCGAAGAAGCCATTGTTCCGTTCGGTTCTTCGTGGGTCTTCCTTGACGATGGGACTGACCAGGGGACGACATGGACAGGCATTGATTTTGATGATGCTTCATGGAAAGTTGGACCGGCTCAGTTAGGATATGGAGATGGCGATGAAGTTACGGTCGTTGGATTCATTGACACTGACCCTTTAATAGAAGGGGTGCAAAAAAATGCCACGACTTATTTCCGTCACGTGTTCGAGGTCGATGAACCTGCAATCGGTGGATACCTTTTTAGGGTCCTCTATGATGATGCGGTTATTATTTACGTGAATGGAATAAGCATTGCGGCGAGCGCAAGCCTTCCTGTGGGCACTCAGTTTGATACCTTTTCCAATGGAACTTCAAATGACAATGAGCTTAGCGGCTATCTTTCCATACCCCCGGGAGTGATCGGAGCCGGAGATAATATAATTGCAGTTGAAGTTCATCAGGCAGGCGATAGTAGCTCGGACATCAGTTTTGACTTTGAGTTGGCGCCTCTCGTGAGTAGCCCGTACCGTGATTATTTTGCAATTGAAGGAAATGAACTTGTAGCTACTAAGGATTTTAGTGAACTGGGGATAGTGCCACCGTTCACTTTTCAAGTCCCCATCGTTGCGGTTGATCCATTCGCAGGAAGTGTTGAAAATTTGATTCCTGTTTTCCTTAATTTTGCAGATTCGGACAATGATGGTCTTTTCGATTCAGTTGAAACCGATACTGGAGTGTTTGTGTCTGAAGAGGATACCGGGACGGACCCAGACAATCCTGACACTGATGAGGATGGCTGGAAGGACGGGGCAGAGGTAAAACTTAACACTTCACCCTTTGATGACCGGAGTAGGCCAAAGTTCCAAGTCCAGGGCGGAATAAATAATTTAAATCAATTCAGTTTATTATTTCCGGTAGTGGCAGGAAATTCTTATTCTATTGAAGGGTCTGGCGATCTGAGAGGCTGGCAAGTTCTAGAATTTGGTATTGAGGGTGATGGTGAAGCTGTTGAAAGAACTTATCCTGCGAGCGAGGCCTTCCGTTTCTATAGAGTGAAGAGGCAGTGAGGGCTTTTGATTTACTTGGTTTCTTGAATCCTGTAGAAGCGTTTTTTTGTTTGTGAAAAGTTTATTTGAGTGTCTGTGAATGCCCCAGTCATCTCTTTTAGTGCATAGCGCTTGCCAAGCTCTTCCCAATCATTTCCATTCAGTGTATTACTAGCACTTATCGTATACAATTTGCCTGGTTGAGCATCCCACTTGATTGTTAATGTGCTGGCATCTAGGTCCGCTTCAATATTTGTAATTGGAGTCGGAGAGGTTTTGAAAAAGATCCCTTCAGAATCCGCTTCACCTAGTGCTGCTGCCGTTTTTTCATCAATTACTGTATCAACGAAGGCCAGTGCACCGACTAGGATTTCATGAGATTCTCCATCATTATCGTTGAAGAGGATTACATGAGGGGCAGTTCGCCAGGGAGGAGTAGGTAAAGCAAATCGAGAGTCCGTGAGATTACCAAATCCCTGAAACTCATGGACTCTCTTACCATCGATGTAGTAGTTGACCCTTGAGGATTGTAGATCCGCAGTGAAAATTACTCTGTGCCATGTGTCGGCCTGGAACGTTCCGGAATCTGAATAGCCTAGTCGACCAATCCCTACCGATGAATTATTTTTAACAAAGAAGTCAGCATCGTCTGTATTGTTAGGTGTAGCGTTAAAGAAAGGAGTCCAACCGATGGGTGAAGGAACTAGAACATCAAAGACGAATGTGTATTGATTGATGTCTTCACCGCCCCCGTTCGGCTGAGTAGAGTTAAAGCTCAGCCAAATCCCCTGCATGGGATTATCGAAGGTGGGCAAGTTGAGATAATTAGTGGGTCCATTTTTCATGTGAGGAACAGTGTCGCCGTCACTGATCTGCCATTTAGCTATCGATGCAGTGGAGGTATTAAAGTTTAAAACTGCATCACCTGCGACAGAGCCGAGTGTGCCGTTAAGGTGCCATTCTGTAAGATTTCCATTCACGGCTGATTTGGCGGTAGTGAATTGCCATACCTTTCCCTGTACGGTTCCGTTCTTGGTAACAGTGTCCACTCTCCAGAAATAGGTAGTTCCCGCTTTGAGCAGATCGGTCCGATACATATCAGCAGTTGTTTCTACAAAGAACGGAGGTGGGTTCGTGGTTCCTAAGTGAATTTTATGAGATTGAATATCGCCCATCGCCAGGGTCCAGGATAATAAAGGGTTCCCAAAAACATCTGTTGCTTCATTCATTGGTTGAGGCTTGCTGGCCTGAGATTCGCGGGGAGGTTGTAACATTTCCATTACTATGGGTATGTCAGTCTCAATGTAATCGACACCCGACTCAGCTACTGCAATCATGGTATCGGGATCGAGCACAGTGAAGACTTCGACTATCATTCCCTCGGCTTTAGCTGCTGCCGTGAAATTTAAATCGACTCCTCCGTGACCAATTGAAAACCCAATTACTCCAATTTCACGGAGATCACTGAAGTAGTTGGGGTCAGTTCGCCAACTAGGGTCAGGAGTTCCCCATACGATTTTTGCTCCGGGTAATAAGGAGCGAATTTCGGCAGCGTATGGTTTATTGCCTGGGGTCCAGAACCAAAGATCTTCAAGAGGGAATCCACTCGCGTTGACGGCATTTGCCAAACCCTGTGCTTGATCTTTGGTTTTAATGTCGAGGTAGATTATTCCCTTGCCTTTACTTTCAGTTAGTACTTCTTCGAGTGTTGGCACACGCGTACCGGTGAAGGCAGGAGAGAACCAGGATCCAGCATCCAGTGATTTGACCTGCTCTAATGTCATGAGCGCAATTTCTCCGACCCCATCAGTCGTTCGGTCAACCGTGTCATCGTGAAAAGCGACTACGACTCCATCACTGGTCATCCTAGTATCAATTTCGGTTCCCGCGGCACCGTCTAGGAAAGCTTGCCTGATAGATAATAGTGTATTTTCTGGTGCGCATGCAGATGATCCTCGGTGCCCGAGAGTATTTACGACACGGGACATGAATTTATTATAGGGAGGTGCTGCGGGGCCGGGAACGTCTGCGCCTTTAGGATTAACACCTCCCAATGCGACTGCCTCATCATGAGTTAATTTACGGTCAATTATTGAAATGCTTGAAACGTAACCCGAAGTAGTTTCTCCATTCTCATCAGTAAAGAGTAATAGGTCGGACACGATTGACCAGCGGTCATTGAGACCTGACCCGGTAGTGCCAATGGCTCCGATGGCTTGGCCATCAATGTATCGCTGTGCTTGTCCTTCTTTGGGCGCGGCACGAACGGACCAGATGATTCGGTGCCAAGTATTGGGCTTGATTAGTCCTCTGTAATTATTATTAATTCCAATCCCGTTACGCCAATGAATGAACAGTTCACTGTCCGAGCCGTTAGTAAGGTCAGTCTGCACGAGTGCGTGCCATTTGTTCATTGAGGTGGTCGGAAATAAGACATCCATGACCAATGTGTAATTCGAGACTGAACCGTCACTCTCTCCGTAAGGGCCGTTCGGTTCAAATTTGGGCTTTATTTGGTAGCCCTGTTCATTAGTGCAGGCCGGGAAGGACATGACTTGCATGTCCTTGTCCATTGAGAGTGGAAGATTGAAGGATGCCGCATTTCTGAAAGTAGTATTATTAGCTCCCCATCCAGTTGACAAAGGATCATAGTAATCCATCTCTGCGGTCCCTGACTTCGCTTCAAATCTGCCGTCTGGATTATCGAATGTCCAAGTCGTCTTATCCCCATATGAGTAGTTGCTATAAGAAGCAAATATTAGGGGAATGAAAACAAAGTATTTCATATGGTTATGTATTCGATAAGCGGATAAGATGTTTTGCTGAGTCAGTTTTTTTACTTATCCAATGCAAATCGGTAAAACTTCTCTCCGTCCGGGATGGGGATAGTGCGTGTCATTTCTCCGTCAAGGGAAGTCCACTCAACAAGGTTGTCGCTCTG
>JAAZZC010000069.1 GCA_014239335.1 Verrucomicrobiales bacterium | reverse complement strand
GCATCAAACATGTGGTCATGACAACGGGCACACGAAACCGTGAGCCCCAAAAAAGCCTTACTGAAAACATCGATCTGATTGTCCACCCGCTCCACTTCATTGCCTCTAACATCTGTAGGCGCATGGGTCGCTTCATGGAGATGCCAGAAACCTGTTCCTATAACCGATTCATTATAGTTATCCTTTTGATTCTTTCTTGGAGCCTTCAACAAATCACCGGCAATATGCTCAACTGCAAATTGATCATACCGGACATCATTATTGAATGCACGGATAAGGTAATCTCTGTACTCTGTTGCATATGGTATAGGATAATCAAATTCATGCCCACAGCTCTCAGCGTACCTCACCAGGTCCATCCAATGCCGCGCCCAGCGCTCCCCAAAATGAGAAGACGATAGGAGCCTATCAACTAGCTTTTCATAAGCATCATCAGAATTATCATTTAAAAACTCATGCACTTCGTCCGATCTAGGCGGCAATCCAACCAAATCAAAATAGACACGACGTATCAAAGAATTCTTATCCGTGGCCAAAGAAGGTTTGAGCCCCTTCTTTTCAAGTGCTGACAAAACATAAAGATCGATTGGATCTGAAGACCAATCCTTATAAGCGACTTGAGGAGGATCATTTTTAGCGATCGGTTGCCAGCACCAATGCTCTGACTTTCGCTTATTTAAATCGAAAACTTTTGGACCAAGCTTTTTTTCAGGATCAGGTAACGGCTCATTGGGCCAAGGCACACCCATCAAGACCCAATCTTCAAGAATCTTAATATGTTCATCACTTAGCTTTTTCTTGGGAGGCATTTGAGTGTCCGGATTCGTATAACGGACCGCCTCTATCAGAAGACTCTTATCCGGATCACCAGCGACCACCGATGGGCCCGAATCTCCTCCAGAAATTATAGTTATACCATGGTCCAAATAGAGCCCACCTTTTAATTTTTCGGCCTTATTGGAATGGCACTTGTAGCAGTTATCTGCCAAGAGGGGCCGGACCTTCGATTCGAAAAATTGCAATTGCTCTGAAGTGATTGGCTCAGCGCAAAGAGCTCCCCCGCAACAAATCAAAATTATAATTATGGCATGTGTCTTCAAATTCACTATCCAATCAGGACTCTATTATTATTACCTCTTAAAAGGATAAATCTTACTCAACACTTTAACCAACAAAAAAATACAAATGTGTCGACTATAACTCCAAGATAAAGAGATCAGTTAATCGTTTTTGTTTTCTGAGGCAGTAATATTCTTTATTTTGGCATAAGGAATGTCAAAAAACTTAATCAAAACAAGAAGAACTGTAACAATTAATGGTGAATATACCCTCTGCTGGTCTATAAAATCGGGATCAAAGTCTTCATCAGTATAGTGTATAGTTGAAAATGGAGATAATAAGACTTTGATCCACTTCCGTACCGATTTTAATTTTTTTAAGGAAGGATACGTATCCATTTTGTTAGCCAATCTGTTACAATAAGGAACCATATCCACAGGATACATTTGATCGGTATTTAGTTTTGGGTATCTCTTGGCCAGGGAATTTCGATCAATGGCATGCTCTTCGTTAATTTCTGGCGATCTTTGATATTTTCCACCTATTGTTCCCACAATAAATCGTGCCTGCATTTCACTGATGGTAGGAATATTCCCGATGATTGGACGAGCAAATCCCACTAGGAATAGGTTAGGGCAGTCCACATGTTGACATCCAAGAAAGAAATCCTTCACTTGAATTGAACCTTCGGAGATTTCATGAAGATTGGATTCATACCCAATCATGGGAACTAGATAATCAGGACAAATCTCCATCTTCTCTTTATTATCAAAATCAAAGTAATTTTTATAAGACTCATCAATATTCTTACCAATGATCCGAATGCGGCCCTCCGCCACGGCTCCCAGGAAAGCATCACTTTTATTATGGAACATATTAAAGAGATGGCCCTTTGCCCTCTTTGTCAGCTTCGTATCCCAGTACTTTCTTTTGTCAGCCAACGAACCCTCTTCCTTCATTTTGGATTTGGATCTGAATAACCGTTCGAATTTTTCTTGGTGCTTTATTCTTGCCTCTACAAATTTCTGCCCTACAGCATTTCTAATGTCTTCGTGTATTGAAATTAAGAATCTATTCCTTAGAAAATCAGAAGGAACTCCTCTTATGGGATGGTACCTTGGACTGACACGAATACCCGTCTTAAGGGAAAGGTAAATCTGATTCTCAAGTTCAGGTGATGCTAATCTGTTCGCTATATCAGTTGCTGATTCTCCTCCACCAATCACAACTATCTTCTTTCTGCGGATCTGTTCTTTTTCATTAAAAGAAAGCAAGGTTTTAACTGGAGACCCGACTGCCTTTGGCTTTTCAGCAAGACCCGTAGAGATAACGAGATAGTCAAACAATTGCACCCCCTTCTTCCCCTCACACAGCATTGATAATTCCCACTTGTCTCCTTTCCTCGCTATCTTTTGAACATTATGATTCTTGTAAATAAAATCCCCTAGATTTTTTTCTTCTACGAAGCTTTGAAGATAGTCTCCGTATTCATTGTCTCTGAAAAACTCATTGTACTCTTAATTGGCGCCGGCTCGGACCTGAGAGTCAAATTTCCGGTGACAGGAGAACTGGGTTGTATATTTTGTCGAAGTCGAAACGAAACCCTTGTAAGTTTTTCCCCAGGCCCCTTGCGTTGAAGATGTTTTTTCAAAACAACAAACCTCAAGGTCTGGCAATTGATCCAAAGCTAATTTCAATGTTACGAGCCCTCCACTCCCAGCACCAATGATCGCCAACCTTTCCCGTGTCTTCTTGGCCTCCATTCTTATCGCACTACTGTTAAACTAATGATTACGAAATTAAACTGCCCTGACTCTGGAACAAAAAGAAGAACCTTATCACCTTCACTGAGCTCGTGACTTTCAATGTATTCGTTGAGCATTAAATAAATACTCGCTGCGCCAGTGTTCCCGACCGTTTCTAAATTAGTCCAATAATCGACCGTCTTATCAGAACCACTGCATAGCTCCCTGATTATTTTCAACATCATCCGACGAAAAAAATATGATGAGAGATGAGGTAAAACTATTCTGTAACTCTCGAGCCGATCATTATTCGTCTCCATAGCACCAATCACTGATTCTCGTGAATACCGACTCATGTACTGATTTAGTACGTTAACGTCTTGACTAAGAAGCATCGTGCGACTTTCGAGCTTCATACACAAAGGCGCTTCATTAGCAAACGACTTTGAATGGGTCCAGTTAACCTGAAAAGATATTCCGCTAGGAGCGGGCTTATCTTGAATTAGAAAAGCACCAGCACCATCAGAAAGCATGAATCGCAGAAACACTGACATGAACCACTTAGAGTTCTTGATGTCATCGGAATGAGAGTCACGATCACATGGAACGTCAATGGATGTTGACTTTAAAATCTCCGATGGCTGATCAACACCAACACTGATCGCTGAAGCCTGCTCCCCTAAGCTCACTGCCCGACAAGCATTGATGATTGCTTGTGCTGAAGAAGTACAAATTCCTGAATTCGAGTTAATTTCTATACTTTCATTGATTATTCCCATTTCAGCTAAACGCGAATGCACGATACTAGCGAGGCCCGGCGCAACGAGCGGCGCATTGGTAGTGCCTGTGGATAGATATCCAATAGATTCTTTATGCCCACAATCATCCAAGCAATCTTTAACAGCCAAAGTTGCAAGCTCATAGACGTCATGCGTCGGATTCTGCTGTCGATCAAGAGCATAATGGCGCTGCTTGATCCCGTTCATCCTAAGGATCTTCTCTTTTATCTCTGATTCTTCTTCAAGGTTTCCAATGTACCTCGAAATGTCTTCATTATTAATCGCATCACCTGGAAGAAAAATCCCGGTCCCTGTGATGTAACAATTCATATATATTCTCCCTCTATATTAATAACTCTAAGATACTGAGTTCGGGGACTTTGTTAGTAATGTACTATAAACAAACTCGTGAAATACTATGTGGTAGTAAAGGTATTGGCTGGGGTCAGAGAAGAAAACACTGCTATTGTAATGACTCCTGTTGTTATAGACCTGCATATAAAAATCAAGGTCCGTTAGCACTTCTTTGTTATCACAATAAATGTGTTTCATGGCCCATAAGACAACAGAATCTGAGCCAAATGAATTAAGCGCTTTTACTGTAGTTTTAAGGTCACCTAAAATACTAATGACAATCACTATGAGCATCACAACATTTGTGCATCCAAGGATTTGGAAAGAAGACTTTTTATTAAATTCAAGGATCTTCTTACTATATTGATTATGGTCTTCAGGCTTCTCCTTTCGTAGCTGGCTAAGATTTTTCAAAAAGACCTCCCTATCGAATCGGTCCGCGACTTCATAGGACAACTCATCGTGACCTATTGTCATGCTATTAGCTATCATCTCTTTGAACGAGATGACGCTAAAGTCTCCTTCGATCCCGTTTAATTTTTGATTGTTTGCAGCCTCTTGATAATCCGGGTCACCCATTCCCTTCAAGGCATCCGCATCTGGATCCCCGTCGGCATTCTTAAAATTCTTTAGCAAGAAACGGTAAATCAATGGTTCCATCTGAATGTGACGAATTAAAAGTTCCGCAGCATCATGGCTTGCAAGATATTTTAATCCGAAAGCCAGTAAGCAGTCTATGGATCGGCCCTCAAATCCTAACGGCCGCCTATGAATCAAAAACTTTATAGGGAAGATCAATATCCGGAGGAAAAAATATACAACTAATAGGATCGGCCTAAGAAAAAGATAATCTATCCGTGATTTCTCTTTCTTGAAGAGATCATTCATCGCCTTTGGAATATATGGATACTTATTCATCTTTATTCATCTTTATTCATCAGCCCTAACAAAGCACAATAATTAGCCATCTATAGAATAGTAAACACATTAATGGGGTAGTGGTTATCGATAATTTCGATGCAAAGATCGTCCTAATTAATGCTAAAGACTCTCTCCTTATAATTAATTAATGTAAATTACTTAATTGTAGCCTCTGTAAATTGATTATAAGCCTATCTGCTTTCAAGAATGACCGGCAACCCCCCCCTAGGCTCCATCGTCAAGTTTGTGGCAACTTTGTATTTGTAATGAGGATCCACTCGCAACTTATATTTTTGCAATATCGAGCAGAGAATAATCATCATCTCCATCATTGCAAAATGACGACCAATGCATACCCTTGGCCCGCTACTAAATGGCTGGTAAGCGAATGCCTCCACTCCATTATTTTTTCTAGAAGATTCTTCATCAAACCGATTAGGATTAAATGTTTCCGGATCATCCCAATAATCTGTATTGCGATGTAATGCATAGCGACTAATCGCAATCATTGAACCTTTTTGGATACGTACTCCCCCTAACTCCACATCATGCATTGCGTTTCGATTTTCAAACCAAAAGGGTGGGTGTAACCGCATCGACTCCTGGATCACCATCTTCAAATACTTTAATTCCCTGATCCTGGAAAAATCTATCTGTTCTCCAGACGTCACATTCATAATCTCATTTAATAACTTCTCTTCAACTTCAGCATTCAGACTCAACTCATAGAGAGTCCAGACCAGAGCCGTTGCGGAAGTTTCCTGCCCACCCACAATTACACCAAGGACCTCTTCTGCTATTTCATCCTCGTCCATGCCCTGACCAGTCTCTTCGTCCCTCATACTTAAAAATACGGACAGCAGATCCTCTCCTTGCTCATTTCCTTTTCGAGCCTCAATCGTCTTTGATAGAAAAGATCTGTATTCTCTTAATGCACGCCTTAACTTGAAATTAAGTCGGCTAGGAAACCATTTTTTGCTGATGATTGGGAGCGGAATTCCTGCACTGTATTTATTTATAACATGAGTCCACCTAATTATATCCTTAGCTGCACTATTAAAACCGTCGCTTAATAATGATTTCCCAGCAATCTCAAGCGTTAACATGTTCATTTCCTCCGTAAGATTAAATGTAGTCTCGGACTTGCAAAAGTTATCCCACCGCTCAATAGTTCTATTGCTAGAATTGAGCATAATTTGAGAAAACCCCTCAATCAATTTCGGCTTAAATGAAGGTTGAATTAATTTTCTTTGGCGTCGCCAGTGATCACCTTCAGCTGTTACTAACCCGTTCCCGAAAGCATTTCTAAATCGATTATAAATAACTGTATTTTTGTCAAAATTACGATGCGTTTCGTTGAGCACCTTCTTGATCAGTGATGCATTATTTATAAGATAAAAATTAATCACCCCTCTGTAATATATGAAATCGCCAAATTCCTTTATTAGGACATTTATGAATTTTGATGGATCTCTTATGATTTCCCACTGCCTATAAAAACGCGGCGCCTTACAAAGTTTTGGAGGGTCATCTGAGTCAGTTATCATTTGATATGGAGGCCTCTCTTAATGTATTTTTTTACTAACCCAGTCATTCTCAATTCCATTATTATCAAATAATGGTTAAATTGAACTGTTTGCCACTTCCATGCCGAGCTCCCCAAGCAAACTTATGATGATTGGTGTGCCATCCATCACCAAAAGCAGGCAGACCCAATAAAAGGTCATTACGAGCTTCAGAGCCTTTAGTTTTATCCTCACAAAGGTGCCCAATAGAATTTATAGCATCTCTAGCATTATAAATTAAAATCATATTCACCGCTAAAACTAACACTAATAGCAATTAGAAACAGCTTCAATATCATCGATAATAATTAAATCATGATCGATACATTAAATGATAGAATAATAACAAAGATCGAAATTCCATTCATTTAATTTAATGAAGCCTCATCATCTTTAATAAAACGTTCAGGCTAGGTCGGAAAATGATCTGCTATTTTCTTCCTTAAAAAATCAACACTCCGTCGAAGTTGCTCGACCCCATCTACCCCATCTTCTATGCTAATCCATCCATCAAAACCAACTCTCCTTAACTCTTTAAAGATAGAATCATAGTCATTTAGACCTTCTCCGATTTGGCCATGACGGAGCCTCTTCGCGTACCCACTCGATCCACATTCCTCTTTCCTTAAATCCTCTAGACTACCTTCTATTAAATAACGGTCGCTAGCATGTATCGTCTTGACTCTTGTGCTAACTCGACGCAAGAGCTCAATCGGATCTTCCCCAGCAAGATAAGTATTACTGGGATCATAATTAACCCCGAATTGAGGATGCTCAATCATTTCAATAAGTTCACAAAAAACCTCCATATGTTGAGCAAATTCAGGGAACTCCCAAAAGTCATCTTTGTAATGATTTTCAATAATCAAAGAGACCCCACATTGCTCAGCATAACTCAAACAAGATTCAATGCACTCTGCCGCATATTTGAGACCTTCACTCATAGAAACATCCGGCCGCTTCTGACCGGACAAGACCCTGCAGAAATCCGCTCCCAATTCGGCTGCCATATCGATCCATTCCTTTTCCTTGTCTATTTGTTTCTCCCGAAAAGAGAGGTCAGGATGAGTGAAGTCTGGAGAACAACATAGCATCGGAATTTCTAGACCCTTGTCATTAGCAAGTGATCTAAATTTTACCCAATTTGTTCTTTGTTCATTTTCTATAAATCCCGCGTACCATTCGACGCCCTCAACGTCCAAACTTTCTGCGATAGTCAACCATTCATGAACGGACATCGAACCATCCACGCACAAAGCATTCATGTAGGCCTTTGGGAAAACTGCTAATTTCGGCATGCTCTATTCAATTTATTCCAGTCCAATTAATGCTAAAATTAACATTTCGGAGCGTTCCGACCGATGCATGGAAATTGAGACAATTCAATAACTTGTCCACTGATCGGACCAAACTCTTCACTCAAAAAATGGACCGCAGTCGCTGCAATTTCGTCTGTCGTTATCATTTTTCCGCTCGGCACCTCTTCTTTCCCCAAATGCTCGAACCAATCAGCGTCCATCCCCTCATCTATCTTGCGCTGTTTTTCAGCATCGCTTAGCACCCAGCCAGGATTGATTTGATTCACTTTAACTCCATAATCACGATGCAAAGTGTCCCCTAAATTACGAGTCATTGTCATTAGAGCCCCCTTTGACGCACTATATGCTAGTAAGTTTGGTTCGCCCGAGTAAGCGTTGACCGAACCGACATTTACCACATAGCCTCTGGACGCAGATAAGTATTCTAGAGCCGCCCGAATCAAGAGTAACGGGGCCCTAGCGTTAACATTCATTACTGTATCCCAAAAAGCTGCATCAGTTTCTTCAATAAGATTTCTCAAAACAGCTCCGGCATTATTTATTAATCCATGCAATTGACCAAATTCCTCTATCGCGGTCTTTACCACTTCCTCACAATGATCAGACGAAGCAAGATCTCCCACGCAATGAGGCATCTCTAACGATTGCGCAACTTCCTTAGTTTCGTCAGATTCCAAGCCGTGAATCAAAACGCTACCCCCCTCCTTCACTATTCTGCGAGCAATCGATTCACCTATTCCCATGGAACTTCCTGTGACAATGTATGATTGATTTTTTAGTTTCATTATTTATTTTTTGGCCCTGACATAATTTTCATAATAATGAAATTTTAATCTGGAATAATCACTGATTTAACTACCTTCCCTGACTGCATTGCCTCAAAGGCTGAATGCCACTCATCCAAAGCCCACTTACCACCGATGATTGGACTAATGTCCAGTTCACCACTATGCATCAATTGTAAAACCTGCTCCCAAATGGGCCAATTATGACTAAAGCTACCCTGCAAAGTAACATTCTTTTGAACTAAGGGATCTAGAGAAAAATTTAGAGGTTCCGGACCCCAACCAACTTTAGTAATGATTCCCATGGGCCTGACCAAATCAATAGCCGTCCTTAATGATTCACTTACACCTGCCGCATCAATGATAACATCTGCGCCTAACCCATCGACGGAAAGCGCCCACTCAGAAGCGTCTCCAACCATTGTCTCTAATCCAAATCCAGAACGGGCCACTTCCAATCTATCCGAATCTGAATCCAAACCAATTAACACTACATTAGCCCCACTCATTTTTGCAAAAAAAGCGCACAATATCCCAATGGGCCCGGGCCCGATAACAATGGCTCTGTTCCCAGGATTAATTCTTGAATTATAAATCACCGCATTATAAGCAACGCAGCAAGGTTCCGTCAGAGCCGCACACTCCATTTTGATACCCTTAGGAATTCTATGTAAACATCGTGCTGGAGTCTTTACATAATTAGTCATTGCACCATCAACTCCATATCCAAAACCCTTCCTCTCCTTATCCAGATTATATAAACCTCTGCGAGACATGGGGCTATCAGGATTAATCAATGCTGCAGTTTCACTAACGACACGCTCACCAACATTCCATCCTTCAACATTTTTTCCTATCTCAGTAATCCTACCTCCAAATTCATGACCCAAAACTACCGGATAATTCACTGGCCAGCTATGAGTAGAGTGTAACTGATGAATGTCACTTCCACAAACTCCAACAGCTTCAACTTTTATAATAACATCATCAATGTCCGGTTCAGGACAATCAATTTCACGAATTTCAACAGAACCTGGATCAGGCGAAAAATTAACTACTGCATTCTGAGACATATAATAAAAACAGACACCTTAAAATTAACTTAAGTAGCATTTGCGATTAATTTAACACAAAAAACTTATCATGAAAATTTCACGCCTAAGCCTTATTGTTAATTCATACTAATAATGATATCAAACTCCAATGCTTTTCACTATCAAATCTCGTGTTACTGTTGGCTCCCTTTTTGTTTTTAAATGACATCAAAAATATCAGTCTTAAGTCTATTTATTGCATTCATCCTCGCCGGATGTCATCGCCCATACAGTGAGCCTGCATTTATAGCCCCTCAGGGAAAAGAAAAGCCTAACCAATGGCTCGTTTCACAGATCAAAGGACAGATCAGAGATCTGGAAACTAAAACAGGCAAAAGATTCAAAGGTGATACCATCAAAGTGCATGATCCAATCTCAGCAAAATATGAAGACTGGAGAGGCATGCCTGTAGCTAAAATCCGCAATAAATTTCAAGGAGGTCTCACTTCTTGGAAAGGATCAGATAATGTGGCTGCCGTGTACTTTGCCCATGCAGATGGAAGCATTCCGGAATGGCTGATACGACACGAATCATTACATGTAATTCTTCTTAGCAACGGCATACTTGGCCATCCGAGGAAATATACCAGACATTTCAAAAAATCATACTGGTGGACTCAAGAAACAGCAGAACCTCCCAAACATTTAACTAATAGAAAACTAAGTGAATTAACGTATGAATCTTGCCCAATTTGCGCAATGAGCCTCGAATTAATTCGGCAAACCCAGATAAAATGAGCACTCCCAATAATTACATTGTTGCAACTGCTGGGCACATAGATCATGGCAAAAGCACTCTAATTGAAGCTTTGAGCGGCACAAATCCAGACAGATTACCCGAAGAACAATCACGCGGCATGACGATTGACCTTGGATTCGCTCATCTACTATTAAATGACTCTGAGGAACCAGAAAAGAATTACAGCCTCGGACTCATTGATGTTCCAGGTCATGCTGACTTCGTCAAAAATATGGTTGCCGGTGCTGGCTCTGTGGATATAGCAATGTTCGTTGTGGCTGCGGATGATGGGTGGATGCCTCAGTCCGAAGAGCATCTTCATATTCTAACATACTTAAATGTTCGTAACGCCGTAGTCGCCCTAACTAAATCCGATTCCGTTGATGATATCGAATTTTCATCTGAAATGGTTTCAGAGTCACTGAAGGGTAGCGTCTTCGAAAACGCCCCCATCATTCCCGTTTGCGCGCTCATTGGAGAAGGCATTGAAGAATTACGAGAAGCTTTAATCCAAGAAATTAAAAAAATTAACCCTCCCCCTGACATTCAAAAGCCGCGACTATCTGTGGACCGAGTATTTTCACCTAAAGGCGTAGGAACAGTAATAACTGGAACCATGACCGGGGGCAGATTCACAAAAGGGCAAAAAGCGATCATTCAGCCTCAATTATCTGAAACCACAATCCGTGCAATTCAAAACCACCAACACGAAGTTTCGGAATCTTTGCCCGGCATGAGAACAGCGCTCAACATCCCTGACGTTGAAATCAGAAAAGGGAAATCCAGAAGCGGCGTCAAACGCGGCGATACAATCACAATTAAGGACATAGGATCACCCTCTCGTCGCATTCATGTCTTAGTTGAAAGAATTAAAAGAGAATCTAAAGCTGGACAGATAAAGCATGCTCAGCGCATTAGATTTCACCATTGCAGTTCTAACATTTCAGGGAAACTATTATTTTTTGACAATATAGAACTCGAGCCAGGTCAAAAGGCACTCGCTGAGATCCGATTAGACAAACCAGCTTACACACATGCAGGCGACCGATTTGTCTTAAGGGACTGGTCAAAACGATTCACTATTGCTGGAGGAACTGTCCTCGATCCAACTCCCCCTCGCCGAAGTTATAGATCCCAAGAACAAAAAGAATTTCTTGAAACTCGATCCTCATTGACAAACTGCGCAAAATCATTTTTGGAATCTCTTATAACTCGCGATAAATACCTTCCCGCTTCTGAAATATTAACACAGTCATGTTTCTCAAAATCTCATATTAATGAAGCCCTTGAACAAACAGACGCGATAAATTCAGATCATTGGATATTTGAAAAAAAATGGTGGCTCGATTTGATAGAGGTTGCCGCTAAGAGGATTGATACTATTCACAATAAACACCCAGAACTTCCAGGCATTGATATTAATATGCTCAGAAGTTTCATGAAAAAGCACCTGCCTGACCCTAAGCTCTTTGAAATATTAGTTGAGACTCTCGAAACCGGCGAATACATCAGGAGTGGAACTATCATCCGAAGAAAAGATCATAACCCACGACTCCCTGATAAATTACAATTAGCAGGCAAGCGGATACGTGATGCCCTTAATTTAAATCCTCTAGAGCCACCTAGCCCCAAAGAATTAGTACAAAATGAAGATGATTCATCAGCACTAAAATTCCTCTTAGAAACTGGAGAAGCTATTCAACTAGACGATAAGGCAATACTCATATCCTCTCATTTTAAAGATTCCGTAGAAAAAGTAAAAAGCTTCATAACCTCCAACGGGCCATCAACTGCTGCAGATATTCGGAAAATACTTGGAACGACTAGAAGAATTGTAATCCCATTCTTGGAACGACTCGATAAAGAGGGGATCACAAGACGCGAAGGTGATTTACGCTCACTCAATTAACCTTAAGATAAGGCTATTGTCACTTCCTTTAAAGATTCAGGACCACTGACCGTTAGCACTTCCACTTCACTTCTAATCCTGTTCATCAATCCCGCCAAAACAGGCTTTGGGCTAAATTCAATGAAAATTGCTTCGGGATTCGAATCTAAAATGAATTCCATAGACTCATTCCAGCGAACAGATCCAGTAACTTGCCTTTCAAGTGAGGCTCGAATCGAATCGATATCCACAATAGATTTCGCATCGACATTCGATATGACAGGAAAATTTGGTATAGTAATATCAAAGCTTTCAAGTTCTTGAGCCAGCTTTGCCTGAGCCCCGGTCATCAATCTAGAGTGATACGCGCCCGCTACATCTAGAACCTTTCCCATTCTGCATCCAAAATCCTTCACTTTATTGACAGCAGAAAAAATATTATCTCGTGAACCGGAAATCACTATCTGCCCAGGAGCATTTAAATTTGCCACATCAACATCATATTCCTTAGCAAGCCCTCGCACTGACTCTTCATCCCCCCCTATGATAGCTGCCATTGATCCATCCGTCATAGAACATGACTCATCCATGAGTTTCCCCCTCTTCGCCACAAGTTTTAATCCGTCTAAAAAACTGAATGAGCCTGCCGCTGAATATGCTGTAAATTCACCCAAGGACAATCCTGCTGCAGCTACAGGGTTCAAAGAAGGGCAATTTTTTTTAAGCATTTCCCAACATGCTAAACCATGCACATACAAAGCTGGCTGGCACCATGAAGTTTGAGTCAGCTTATCGTTCGGGCCATTAAACATTACCTTGGAAAGTTCAGCATCCAACTCCTCATCTGCCATTGCTATAATTTCTTTAACCTGAGGATAAGCCTCAGATAAAGAGTACCCCATACCTACTTCTTGAGCCCCTTGGCCTGCGAATAAAAGAACGATAGATTTTTTCACAATACCAATTGCTCAATCATTTGCCGGCAAGAATCAACCTTGTTTTTTAAAACCTCCCGAGGGTTAGACATAGACTGTTGCATATCTGTTTTGTCATCAACCAGTGATAGGACAATATCAAAATCATTTTCAAGGGTTTTCGAACCATGGACGCTGCCACATATTGCCACTACTGGCTTGCCTAGCTTTCTAGCCATTTTTGCAACCCCGTAAGGCGCTTTACCCATCAATGACTGAGAATCCATACACCCTTCCCCAGTTATGATTAAATCATAAGATGCCATAACCCCCTCCAAATCTATACTCTCTGCCACTAGATCGAAACCTGAGCGCAATTCCGCCTCACAAAAAGACATGAGGCCAAAACCTAATCCACCTGCGGCGCCAGTACCTGGCTCCTCTCTGAAGGTGTTACCCATTTCAGATTCTACAAGATCCGCAAATCTCAACAGCCTGGCTTCCTGCCTTTCCATATCCGTTTGAATTATCCCCTTCTGCTCACCATAGACTCTAGTAGATCCATCCTTCCCTAATAAGGGATTTCTGACATCACAGGCAACGATAATTTCAGGAAGGTCCAATCTAATTTCTGGAAAAATTTGCTCAATTTCCATTAACCGCTCAGGAATCTCATCAATCTCTAGTCCCTGATCATTGAAAAAACGAACTCCCAGAGCCTGCGCCATCCCTGCTCCGCCATCATTTGTAGCGCTTCCTCCAATACCCAAAACAATCCTATCAACGCCAAAGTTTCTAGCCTCAATAATCAATTCCCCGGTACCATAAGTGGAAGCTGCCCAAGGATCTAGTCTCTTACCCTGAACGGCGGCGAGACCCGAAGCTAAATTCATTTCAATGACAGCAGTACCTCCACCACCACAATCATCAGATATAAGAAAAAAACCAGCATCCACCATATCTCCTAATGGACCCCTTACCTGAGACTTAACCCACGCGCCCCCAAGGGCATTACCAATTATTTCAGCTGTCCCGTCTCCACCATCGGCCACAGGAAAAATTCGGCATTCATGATCTCCCAAAACATTTCCTATCACCTCTCCAACCTCAGACCCACTCATGGTTCCCTTAAATTTATCTGGAGCAATTAATATTCGCATCACAAATTAAATAGGCTCAATTAGATAATTCTTATACCTTAGCCAGTTTGGCTATTCGCAAAAACTTCAAGAAAACTCACTTCAATTGCAAGGGACTCTTGAACGTTAGTTCCAAGATCATCTCTCAATCCTTCTAAAGATCTAATTTTTTTCATTAATTCATCTACTGAAAAGCCCTTGGATAAGTTTAATGTAAATTCCGATTGCTGTGAAAAATCTAGTCTTGTGTATCCTTTTTTATGTCGAAGCGCATCACCGAACCATGAAATTAGCACTTCAAGTAAGTCAGAACGGATTCCTAAATAACGCGACTGAGCAATAGCCTTATGATAATCCTCACGATCCTTTAACCAACGCCCATCAGTTGTCTTAGCAAACGATTCAGACTCCAACTTTCTCTCCTTATCTTCCTCTTTCTCTGACTTTTCCTTAGCGTCCTTTAGTATATCAGAAAAAGCTCTAGCGATTTTAAGTGCATCTGAAACTTGGCCGTCCGGACGAATCCCTTGGAGAAGATCCCTAAGCCGATCACCATATTCATTAGCAGCTATACTTGAATCAGCCTGCATCAGAGGAACCTCTATGCAGCGAGAAAGAATAGTATCAAGTAGCTGTTCAGGAAACGCCGTTATCAATAGTATCAAACAATTCAAAGGGGGCTCTTCCAGTGTCTTCAAAAATGCATTCTCCGCCTGCTCGCCTAGCCTCTCCGCATCTTCAATAATTCCTATCTTATATGAGCCCTTATTTGCTTTCTGATGAAACATTTCCTCGAGCTCACGTACCTGCTCAACTTTAATCCTCCGTGACTTTGACTCTGGTTGAACTAGCCGAACATTCTCAGAGATCACATTAGCCAAGGATTCTTCTTGAGGAAATTTGTTAACCAACGAAATCAAACGCACTGCTAATTCATTTTTTCCACTACCAGCAGGCCCGGTAATAAGGTAAGCATGCGAAAGCCTCCTTGCAGAAAACGATTTATTCAAATATTCAAAAGCGCTATCAAGATCCAACGCCATACTTTTTATTTAGGTTGTCCCATATTTCTAGCTCTAATTCATCAGCGGATTTAGAAGCATCAAGTAACACAAACCTCTCCGGATTATTATTTGCAAGTTCGAGGTAGCCTACGCGCACCTTCTCAAAAAAAGAATCAGGCTCTCGTTCCATTCGATCCTCTTGGCCACCAGACCTAGCTCGAATCCTTTCGCGACCTTCGACTACACTTATATCCAATAAAAACGTACAATCAGGCAAGCAATCTCCAACCGCAAAATCATTCATCACCGAAACAATCTCTTCTCCTAGCCCTCGTGCAATCCCTTGATAAATTGTCGTAGAATCATGAAACCTATCAGCCAGAACATAGGCGCCTGCATTTATTTTTGGCTTAATGACTTTCCTCACAAGCTGTGCGCGGCTAGCAGCAAATAAAAGAAGCTCGGATTCAGAAGTCATGTTCTCGCCTTCAGGTGCATGTTGCAATAGATCCCTGATACATTCACCCAACTCAGTGCCTCCAGGCTCTCTTGTAAGCAAGACCTCATGCCCAATACCTTGGAGACGTTCACATAGGCGCTTGATCTGCGTGGACTTCCCGCATCCTTCAGAACCTTCAAAACTAATAAATCTGCCTAATGCCATTACATTTCATATAGCTTGTCGTTATGTACTTGTCGAACCACGATAAAAAACAATTTAAATCAACTACTGCAAAGTTGTTTTTTATCAGGAAATAGTTCCATAACCCCCTTTTCTGAGGCATCACACACACCACGTTCGGTAATAAGGCCCGTAACAAGCCTAGATGGAGTAACATCAAATGCATAATTCGCATATGAAACACAGGGCATAGCAAGCTCAACGCCAACCAGTTCTCCCTCGGCAGATAATCCTTCGATCCTTCTGACCTCATCTTGGTTACGCACTTCTATTGGAATTTCAAGCCCCCCCTCCGATGCAGTCCAATCAAAAGTAGAAGAAGGTAAGGCAACATAAAAAGGAATTCCATTATCATGGGCCGCAAGAGCCTTAAGATAAGTTCCAATCTTGTTAGCAACGTCCCCATATCGAGTCGTTCTATCAGTACCGGTTATAACAATATCGACCTTTCCTATATTCATAAGATGTCCCCCCACATTATCTGCGATCACTGTATGAGGAACACCTTCCTGACCAAGTTCCCATGCAGTAAGACGTGAACCTTGATTCAATGGACGTGTCTCATCAACCCAAACATGAATTGGTAAACCATCCCTATGCGCCGCATAAATAGGGGCAGTAGCAGAACCCCAATCAGCAAAAGCAAGCCAACCAGCATTACAATGCGTAAGTATGTTAACAGTTTGATCATCAGATTTATTTTTAGCTATATCCAAAAGCAGTTCCTTTCCATTCTCCCCAATACTGCGGCACCAATTAGCATCTTCGTCGGAGATTAACTCAGCTTCTTTCAGGGCAATCTCAGTCCAATCTGTGGGATCGGCATTAAACAACACACTTAATTGCCTCTCAACTGCCCACGCTAGATTTGTTGCAGTAGGCCTAGAACACATTAAAGCATCCGCGAAGGACTCTAATTTAATTGAATCTCCACGACTCTCATTAGCAGCTAACCATATCCCGTAAGCTGCCGTAACACCAATGCATCCAGCTCCTCTTACATGCATATCAGCGATTGCCCTAATTACATCAGAGACAGACAAAAGCTCTTTAACCTCAAAGAAAAATGGTAACTTTTTTTGATCAATTATTTTTACAGAAAGACTGGAGCTTTTATTATCAGCCCAAACCGTTCGGTAAGCTTTACCATCGACATTCATAGATAATATCATAGCATTCTATCTGTACAAAAATCCATACAGAATTATTAGTCAGATCTATTAATTCTGACCTTAAACAAGTAAGATAAATACCTTGTCTCAGAGCCGACGGAACAACTTAAAGGAAAATGAAAGTAAAAGGGGGGATTCCTTTGGAAAAGATAATTTTGTTTCAGTCTTAACCGCATCCTTTGGTGATGGTCATAATACCGCCGCTCAAAACATTGTTACCGCACTAAACGACTTAAAAATTCCCAATAGCGGAGCCCTAGATCTACTCAATACAATTCACCCATCAATAATGCAGTGCCTAACCAAAGGTTACCGAATTATTACTTCTCGATATCCTAGTATATGGAAACAGTTATACCGTATAGCAGATAATATTTCATTTGGAGACGAGTCCTTCGACTTGATGCCTACCGTCACCCGTGGCACTGCTGCCTACCTACAAAAAACAAAACCCAAAACAGTCATAAGCACTTATCCTTTGTACGGAAATCTAATAGAGAGAATCTTTGGATCTCAGCCGCTACCATTCAAACTTATCACCATGGTAACTGACTCAAAGTCGATCAATAGAGCATGGCTCAACAAAACTTCAGGACATTTCCTAGTATTGGACCAAATCTCGGCAGATTTCTTTTTAGAAAATGGAATCCCCGAAGAAAAAATTCACATCACTGGCTTCCCAGTATCTCCATTATTTGAAAATTACTTCTCAAATCGAATAGAAAGAAAAACGCCAAGCCCCTTTAGAATACTTTATACCCCAGCTGCAAAAACAAAACACGTCAAAGAGACACTCAAAGCACTTCATAAAATAAAGAACGATTCACCCTGCCCCGTCTCATTAACAATCGTTCTAGGAAGACATGCGCAAAGATTAAGAAGCACAGTTAATGCAGAGGCAGACAATGAAACCGAAATCATAGAATGGACAAACAATATTCCTGAACTACTAAACAAACATCATTTAGTAATTGGCAAAGCCGGAGGAGCATCAGTTCAAGAAGCCCTCGCCTCATCATGCCCAATGATTATAGACTCTATGATACCTGGACAAGAAGAAGGTAACGCAGAATTAGTTGCTAATTACGGAGCAGGATTAATTGCAACAAACCCTAAAAGTCTAGACATAACAATTCGAAATATATTAAAGGAGAACGGTGCGAAGTGGTTGTCGATGCGTAAGGCAGCCAAGAAAAATGGGCAAATAAAAACAGCACATAAAGTGGCGGAAATCGCAACTCTATAAGTGACTTTACTAGCGACTCAAATCACCCTGAAATAAAAGTTTAAATCCCCCATTCTGCAGAGCAACAGAAGCGAAATCTGCGTCCTCTGCAGTCAGAGCCACTAGGGACCTTCCCTCATCACTGATATTGAGCGGATAGCTAGTATGTATGTTAGTCTCGGCAGCAGACAGAGCCGCAAGACATGGAGCAAGAGAAGTCGAACCTTCGCTCAATTGGACAACAACAATCTCATTAACAACATAAGGAATTCCCCTTTCGATAAACAGCGTTTCAGTAAGATCTGGATCACTAACAACTAGCCTAAGAATAGTCACATCAAAGGAATCTTGTATACTAAAACCAAGCACATAAACTTTTGAATCGTTCAATAATTTAATCATCGAGTGCATAGCACCGATACGATTTTCCAGCATTAATGAAAATTGCTTAACGGGGTCTCCTTTAGTCACTGCCGAATCTTCAATTCCCATTTTATTTAAGTGATTTAAATTTATGAACTAAAATAATGGAACCTCAGTTATTCCAGATAAAAAAGATTAATCACAACCAAGCCAATTAGTCAAATTCAACCCAGCTATCATTAATTAAATCTAAAATGTGCACTTGATTAATTCCCCCCTTGGCATCCTCTGGGAACTGAATCCTGAGAACACAATCTTTCTGCCATTCATCCTGTAAAACTTTCTGTATTCTTTGTGATAATTCAGTGCCGGCTGCCACGTAGCCAAATAGAATATCATCTGATTTCCAGTCATCTATGCGGACACAAATCCATTTTTTTCTATCTGGAAATGCAAAACCCGAATTCATATCAAGAGTTGCCCTAACGCGAAAATTAATTGCCACTAGGCTCTTAGTATCAATAAAATCCTTCCAACCCATAGGGCTGTACCTTACGAACTCCTCCCAATCCAATAGGAACCCACTATCAGAATCTTCCAATATTACAGAGCGCGCTTGGATCTCATCTTGAACTGTGATATTTGCGATCCAAAAATTAGATGGGTCTTCAAATTTCAAAACTGAATCAATACTATTTAGTCTGGGAACCAAAAAATCGTTCCTTGAATAATAATCAACAACCCGATCCAAACTGCTCGCGCCCTTCCTTATGACTCCATAAAGCTCTTCTTTATTGGTAACTCCAAAAAACTTTTCAAGTGTATCTCTAACGCGCAATTGAATATCTGCTGCGCTTTCGCCTTCAATAGGAACTAATGGTTTCAGAAGGTGCCCCGTTGAATTTTTTGATGCCCCCCTCAAATTAGTATCAGAATCGCCAGACTCATTATTTTTTCCACCCCATAATAAAAAGATAATGAACACAAAAAGACTAACCGCAATAAACACTACCGCTTTAAATTTAAAGGTACGCTTTTTTTTCTGATAAAGAGGTTCAAGAACCAACCCTATGGGAAGTTTCACAGAACTAAAAATATCTACACCCAAATTAAGGTCCTCAGAATCATTTAATTCTTTCCCGGCACCATTAGAATCAATCGATTCTATTAACTCACCATGGGGCGCATCAGTATCTTCATCATCCGACCCCTTTCCTCTGTAAATCTTTACTTCTTCAGTGTCATCTAGACTCCTATCGGCATCTGTTTTTTTTGACTTTTTTATAATTAAAGTATCCTCATTGCCCTCTAAATTTTCATTGGCAGCAGGCAGGCCCTCTAATGAAGTCGCTTCTTCGCCTAAAAACAAATCGACTTCTTCAGGTTGATTCTCAGATGAGGGTTCCGGCATGATACAATTTAATAAAATAATAATTTTTTACTTATAATATGGTAATTTGCGTAAGTTGATAATTACATTTGTTTCTGTGCCTATCCACTCCCAAAATTGAAATGTTTTCTAGATAGACCTAAAGACCATTTACAGCTTAATATTATTACAATAAAATGAAGACCCTAACACTCCTCTGCCTGTCATATTTTGGATTAATTCTATTAACCTCCACAGCCGAAGCCTTTAACAAAAAGAAATTCCCGGCGCATTGGGGCGATCCACCTAAGATTCAAACCCGAGACTTTAGACCTCTTCCAGGAGGTTACGGCAACGGCAGCTCAACCCTCGCAAAATGGATATCAAAAAATCTAGAGCAAGATAAAATAAAAGGGATACCAAAGAAAACTTTTACCACACTCTTCGGCCCAGACACTAAGAACTTAGATGGCTGGTCAATAAAAAGTGGTTATGCTTCCTACAAAATTCATGAAAAATCTATACTCGGAACCACTGCCAAAGGAAGCGGCAATACTTTCCTCTGCACTGATAAAAGTTATTCTAACTTTGAACTCGAATTCGAAGTTAAATGTAATAACAAACTCAATTCCGGAGTTCAGATCCGCTCACAATTAAAGAACCCTTCCAGTAAATACGGAGGCCGAGTAAATGGGCCTCAAATCGAAATTGAAGCGAGTGGACAAAATGGTGCGGAAGCAGGATATGTCTACGGTGAAGCAACGGGAAGAGGTTGGTTAACTCCAAAGGACCGCCTCAAACCCCACAAACACTTCAAAGATGGTGAATGGAACAAGTACCGAATCATTGCTAAAGGAAACAGAATTCAAACTTGGATTAACGGCAATAAAATTGAAGATTTAACCGATGAAGCTATCTATAAAACACATTCAACAGGATTGATTGGCTTACAGGTACATGGCATAGGAAAAAATGCAGGACCTTTAACAGTCCAGTGGCGCAACATTAAGATAAAAGAGTTATAAAAGCTCGATCTTATACATGCGCCTAATTGCATCTTTTCTTCTTTTATTCTCTGTACTGTCAAAAGCAAAAGAGAATAAGCCCAATATTTTATTCATTTACCTCGATGACTTCGGTTGGCGGGACACTAGCTACGCTGGATCAGATTTTTATGAAACTCCTAACATAGATAGTCTGGCAAAGGGGGGAATGGTTTTCTCCAACGCTTATGCAGGTGCTGCTAATTGCGCTCCTTCTCGAGCCTGTCTCTTATCAGGGCAATACAGCCCCCGTCACAAAATATATAATGTAGGAACGGGGCCACGAGGAAAATCAGTATACCGCAGACTCATTCACATTGCTGGGACCAACACATTAAACCCAGAGATTCCAACCTGGGCTAAAGTCGCTAAAAAAGCTGGTTATGCCACTGCATCCATTGGAAAATGGCACTTAAGTTCCGATCCCACACTTCATGGCTTTGATCTTAATATTGGTGGGAGCAAATCAGGAAGCCCGCCAAAAGGATACTTCCCACCACATGGTAAAATTAAAGGGCTCACCAAGGTCGATAAAAACGAATATCTGACAGACACCCTTACCTCAGAAGCTATTAAGTTTATCAATAAAAAAAGTAAACTCCCATGGCTCCTATACCTCACCCACTTTGCAGTTCACACTCCAATCCAAGCAAAGAACAAAGACAAGGAATACTTTGAGAATAAACCTCCTGGAAAATTGCACAAAGACACAACCATGGCTGCAATGATTAAGAGTGTTGATGATGGAGTTGGGGAAATTATATCCACCCTTAATTCCCTAAACATAAAAGAAAAAACAGTCATCATTTTTTACTCTGACAATGGAGGATACGGACCCGCCACATCAATGCATCCGCTCAAAGGTTACAAAGGAACTTACTACGAAGGAGGAATACGCGTTCCTTTTTTCATAAACTGGCCAAAAGTAGTCCGCTCAGGATCCAAGTGCGAAACACCAATCACGGCAGTAGATCTATATCCCACAATCTGCGAAATCACAGGAGGAAAAATCAACAAAAATCACAGCTTGGATGGAATCAGTTTAATCCCATTATTGAAAGAAAAAGAAATTATGGAGAGATCATTGTATTGGCACTTTCCAGCCTATTTGCAAAGCTATCAAAGATACAATGAACAACCTGACCCCCTGTTCCGGGCACGACCCTGCGGCGTAATTAGGAAAGGGAAATGGAAACTCATCGAATATTTTGAAGACGGACGGACCGAGCTCTTTAACTTGGAAAATGATATTAGCGAGAGTAAGAATCTTGCAACTAATCAACCTGAAATAGTTTCGTCCTTGCTCTCATCCCTACGCAAATGGAGACATCAAGTTAAGGCCCCTGTCCCAACCCAGCTAAACCCTAAATTCGATCAAAAAGCCGAACAAAGGGCAATTGACGAATTACACAAAAGGAACAGTAATAAGAAGTAAAATATACAAATCCACACCCCACAGAATCATCTAATTCCTTAAGAAAATTATGCACTGTCCCTCTCACACAAAAAAAATCCTCATATGTTTTGTTGTGCACACAACATGCATGATATGGGGTTCAGGCCAGGAAGAAGCAAAGGATCCAGCTCCGGAACGGATCACTAAAACCGTACAGATAATCAAAAAATCACTCCCTTCGGTCGCCTCCATTCAGACATTTAAAGAATCAGGAACGCCCGGAGTCTACAACGTGCAAGCTGGAAGCGCCTCTGTGATCCATGAATCAGGGTATCTTCTAACCAATGATCACGTCATAAGTGGAATCATACAAGGTAATGCAATTTTATATGGAAAACC
Source organism: Verrucomicrobiales bacterium (assembly GCA_014239335.1). Lineage (GTDB taxonomy): Bacteria > Verrucomicrobiota > Verrucomicrobiia > Verrucomicrobiales > DEV007 > EC70. The sequence continues at coordinate 8,258 of JAAZZC010000069.1, read as the reverse complement.
CCCTTTACCATTTAAGACAATTGCCAGAATGAGCTCAGAAGACTTAGCAATCATAAAAATTGATACTGAGAGCCCTTTGCAACCTCTTCCAATCGGGCGAAGCAATGATCTAATGCTTGGCGAACCAATCTTAACGATTGGAAACCCTGGAGGTTTAAATCATTCAGTTTCCACAGGAATAATAAGCGGCATTAATCGCTCCACCTCTACAGGAGCAGCATTCCTTCCTTTGATGATACAGACTAGCGCCGCCGTGAGCGGTGGAAATTCCGGAGGACCTTTAATTAATGCGCTAGGGGAACAAATAGGAACCATCACATCAAAACAACTCGGCTCAGAGAATATAAATTTTGCGATCGCCATCGACAGAGTCCGGGAAGTTTTCCCACGAATGCTATCACCAGAATTACGGTACGGATTCTGGATCGGAGTCGAAATTGATATGTATGGACCAAGCGCTAATATTTTATCAGTAGCAGATAGATCACCCGCACAAAAAGCGGGTTTAGTTACAGGTGACATCATAACGAAAATTGATGAATCCTTAATCAAGAATGGGTTTGAATATTTACTCGCCCTAATTGATAAAAGCCCTGAAGAAGCGCTCGAAATCGAATACATCCACGAAAAAGAAAAGAGAAAGTTAAGACTAACGCTATCAGAATTAGAACTGCTAAAGCCTGTCCCTGAAGAAGGAATGAAACCAGGAATACATTTCGAAGCATTTTCCGGAAAATGGAATAAATTGCCGGACTTCAATTCATTAGAAATAATAAAGGAAGGCACTGTTAAAATACCTACAGAACAAGCATTCGTTTCTGAAAGCGGTGAAGATTACGGCTTGCGCTTTACCGGATTTGTAAAAATAAAAGATGAAGGATTATACACTTTTAAGCTGTCCTCTGATGACGGAAGCCAACTATCAATAGGAAATCAACTTCTTGTGGATAATGATGGCCTGCACGCGGTGATAAGCGCGGTTGGACTGATACGCTTAAGGGCCGGAATGCATCCAATTAGTATTACCTTCTTTGAGAATAGCGGCGATCAGAAGCTAGATGTTTCCTATGAAGGGCCAAACATAAGCTCTCAACAAATTCCTCCAGAAGTTTATTACACAAAATAACTACTCTTATCGAACTCGGCTTTATTTACACAATTTAATTACTCACAATAATTCCATGCCTAAACCTCTAAACATTGCAATCATAGGACATCAATTCATGGGAAGGGCCCACTCAAATGGCTGGAAACAAGCAGAGAAATTCTTTGACCTCGCTGCTTCACCAATACTGAAAGTCGCATGTGGTCGCAATGAGAATGAACTCGTTAAGTTTGCCAATAATTGGGGATGGGAAGAAATCTCAACTGACTGGGAAAATGTTATTACTCGAGACGATATCGACATTATTGACATAGCAACTCCAACATATCTGCATCACGATATGGCAATCGCTGCCGCTAAAAATGGTAAGCATATTTTCTGTGAAAAACCCTTTGCTCTGAATCTAGCACAAGCTGAATCGATGCTTAAATCTGCAGAAGAAGCCAACATAACACATTACCTCAATCACAATTATCGAAGATGCCCAGCAGTAAGGCTCGCAAAGAAACTCATTGAAGATGGCAAACTCGGCAAATTATATCATTGGCGCAGCACTTATCAACAGGACTGGCTTACCAATCCTGAAGCGCCAATGAGATGGCAATTACAGCATGAGTATTCGGGCGGAGGACCTCACATTGATCTTGGCTCACATTGCATTGATCTTGCACATTATCTCATTGGTGAAGTTTCATCAATTTCTTGCATTAAACCGAAATTTGTTAATGAGCGCCCATCGGGCGATTCAGGCAAAGAAGAAGTCACTGTCGATGACGCTTCACTTATGGCAGTTGAATTCAAAAATGGTGCAGTGGGTTCATTCGAATGTACACGATATGCCAGCGGACGGAAGAATAGAAATCAATTTGAAATTAACGGCAGCAGAGGGAGTGTCGTTTTCGATCTAGAAAGAATGAATGAATTAGAATACTTTTCATCTTCCGACACACAAGAAGAACAGGGCTTTAGAAAAATCCTCGCAACAGATCCAGCTCACGAATATGCAGGAAATTGGTGGCCCCCAGGTCATATTATCGGTTATGAACACACATTTGCGCACGCCGCAGCAGATTTTTTAAACGCAATTGTACGGAAAGAACCCATACATCCAAATTTCTCTGATGGCGTCGAATGCATGAGAATTCTTGAAAAAGGATCTCAATCAGATGAAGAAGGTAAAAGGATAGCACTCTAATTAGAACTGCACTTAACCTCTATTTTTTTGTAGATATTTCTTTTTATACTTTTCGTATAATCGAGTCTGCTTGTTCGACATATCTATTGGCCGCCCGCCAATGTAAGCATCAAATATTTTCGTAGTTACCTCTAAAGGATCTCCAGTAGTTATTATGAAAGTAGCATCCTTTCCCTCTTCCAGAGATCCGAGCCTGTCATCAACTCCTAGAATCTGTGCCGGATAAAGAGTCACTGATTTTAACGCTTCTTCTTTAGGCAATCCAAATGCTGCTGCCCTAGCAGCCTGATAAGGTAAATTCCTCTCATGAGGTGCATCCATAGATCTTCCACGACCCGTGATGCAAAATCTTACACCGGCGCGTTGAAGTTTAACTGGATTGACCATCGGCGTGTCATAATCCTCCCAACGCCTTCCTGGAAGAGAATTTACAGGACTAATAATGACTGGAACATTATGTTTCTTTAACAGTGGAATCGCTCTCCACGCATCGGAACCTCCAACTATTACAATCTTTACCTTTTGCTCAATAGCAAATTTAACGGCTTCTTGAATCTCGAATAATCTATTAACGTGAACATATATCGGGACAGAACCTGACAAAACACCCTTCATTGCCTCCCATCTCAAGTCCGTCTTTTGCAATAAGTTCCCTACATTCCTTGCCTTTAAATAAGCTCTGGCTCTATTGAAGCTTTCTTCAAGTCTATTTAATTGCAATTTCGTCTTATCGTAAGCTTCTTTAAGGGCTTTCTTCTGTTTTGCGTTTAGAGCCCTTCCAGGATCAGGAACATTCGGCCAGCGCAAATGCATGCCAACAGAAGATTTTACTGTCATTTCCTCCCAAGTCCAACCGTCCAGCTTCATCAAGGCTGACTGCCCAGCAATTAATCCATTACTTTGAGGCACACTCAAAACATGAAGGACTCCGTTACTACGTGTAACCGGCAGCAATTCACTATCGGGATTCACTGTAACCTCAGCCCTCACATTCGGATTAATATCTCCAGACTCAATCATATCTCTAGTTGCCCTAACGGCCCTGATTTCTGTGAGTCCAAGGACTGTATTTGATGCAATCATCCCCGGATATATATGCCTCCCCAAACAATTAATTATCTTCACTGATTTATCTTCTTTGATTGGCTTATCAGGATCAGCTCTTTCGATCTTCTTTATCTTCCCATCTTCAATAAACATTGACCCAATAAAGGAATCAGAACTGACAGGATGAATAGTCGCTCCACTAAAAACTAATGTTCCTGTCGGTTCCGGCGATGGAACATTGTCATTCGCAAATGCAATTGCCAAATACCCCAACCATATTAAGTGCAATATAAAAAAGTTTCTCATCTTAGTTAGACTGACAGCACTTCCCACTAGTACATGTGTGTAAACTCTTCCCGTTATGATACAATCCTCTAGTAATTGTAGTGCAAGACTTTAACATTACTGGTAACCATCTCGGCCTTTTCGATAACTGAATAGTCTCTTCTTCTAAATCTCTGCTTTTATCATTTTTTGAATCATTCTCTGGATTTTTAATTTTCTGCGAAATTACTTTATTCACTAATCTCGCTCTTTCATTGATGGTTCTTTTGCGCAAAACTCTATCGGTCTCGAGATCAAAATAAATCACCCCCTCGATCCAGGTTTGCTCCGTTTTAGAATAAGTAGAGAGTGGATGCCCATTCCAAATAACAAAGTCAGCATCCTTTCCTGGCTCTAATGAACCAACTTTACTATCAATTCGAAGTTGTTTTGCCGGATTAATGGTAACAAATTTCAGGGCCTCCTCTTCTGAAACCTCACCATACTTGACTGCCTTTGCTGCCTCAATGTTCATCCGACATGCAAGCTCACTATCATCAGAGTTAAATGAAGTAACAACTCCCACCTTGCTCATCAAGGCCGCATTATATGGAATCGCATCATAGACTTCAAATTTGTATGCCCACCAATCACTGAAAGTGGAACCGCCTGCTCCAATCTCAGCAATAGCATCAGCTACCTTATATCCTTCTAACACATGCTGGAAAGTTCCTACAACAAAGCCAAACTTTTGAGCGAGCCTTACAAACATTAATATTTCGTCCTGCCGATATGAATGAATATGAACAATTCTTTCACCATCTAATATTTCTAAAACCGCCTCTAATCGATAATCTCTTCTATGGGGACGATTCTCTTTAGCTGCTTTTATTTTATCCTTTCGATACTCAGAAGCAGCAATAAAGGTGTCTTTCATGATCTGCTCAACGCCCATGCGAGTTTGAGGATAACGAGTTGTGCTGTTATCACCCCAATTTGATTGCTTAACATTTTCACCCAAAGCAAATTTGACTCCAGGCTTTGCCCCAACAAACCTTAAGCCGTCGGGATCCGAGCCCCACCGCAATTTAATAACTTGGTTCTGTCCCCCCATAGGGTTAGCAGAGCCATGCAATAAATTTGCAGTCGTCAAACCACCAGCAAGCTGTCGATACAATGAAATATCGGTAGGATCAAGAGAGTCCCCGATTCGCACTTCCACAGTAACGGCATGAGTCCCTTCGTTGACTCCCCTGCTAATAGCACTATGAGAATGGCAATCAATTAGTCCGGGAGTGATATGCTTCCCTGACGCATTTATTTCTTTGACCCCCTCGGGAAGAGCAAGATCCTTTCCAATAGAGACAATCCGCCCTTTATCAATTAATAGATCGGCTTCTTTGACAATCCCTTGATCAGCACTAGTCCATATTGTAGCACCTCTAAAAAGAATCCTTTCAGAAAGTTTTAAAGGAAGGTTTCTTACACTATAAGCTCCAGCAGGATAAGAAGAAAACTCAAGGTCAGGCACATCATCCCCAATTTCTGAATTCTTCTCTTCTTCTTTCTTTTTGTCTTTGATTCCTTCGACGCGCTTAGCGTTCCACCAAAGTGTCTTTCCTGATGATAGTACTCCTACTCCGCTCAAAGTCTTCTCTTCAGAATTAAAGGATGCTGACAAACGAGCATTACCTTTTTCTTCTCCAAAAATTGCTGAGGGGGGGGACAGAAGAAGCCTCCCTAATTTCCATTCACCAGAAAATTCTTTACCTTCTCCGTATTTCACCTTGATATTTTTACCTTCAGGTATTTCCCATACAATTGACGCTTTATCTCCAAAACCACTAATTTCCCAACGACCAGAAACATTCAACTCCGGACTCAATTCCTTAAGGTAAGGAATCCCGTCAACCCAAGTCGCATGTATTTTTGATTGATCATCCAAAAATAGATCCCCTTCTGAAATTACAAGATTCGCAAATTTCCCAGCCACCAAATCTCCACAGCGGTCATCTATCCCTAGTATCTTGGCAGGAATTGAAGTCAATGCTTGGAGCGCATAATTAGGATCTATTCCACGTTTAACTGCAATTCGAATCCTCTTCCAAAAGTTTTTCAATGGATCATCCAAACCATGTGAACTAAACGAGATTTTCAATCCATTCGTAGACACTAAAGCCGGACCTGACGGGGCAAATTCCCAATGCTGCAGTTCTTCAAGTGAATAATCCAAAGCTTTTGTCGGATCGTCAATGGAAGGGAGCGTAGGAAAATTTAAAGGCATAATTATATTACATCCCAGCTCTTTCAATGCTCTAAGCCGCCTATATTCATACCCATTTCCCTTCACAACAATATCCAATTTAAATTCTTTTTTAACTGTTTTAATACGGTCATAATCTAGCTCGTCTCGAGCAATGAACAGAAATCTGGCACCCAATTCTAACTCATTTAAGGCTCGACTCTGAGCTGGTCGCATAAAACTAGAAGGCTCATTGAGATGCGCCGCCATTGCCTCATGATACCATTTTGCGTCAGATAAAGTTTGTCTCACCAAAGCAATGGATCCCATCAAAGATGAAGGATACCCTCCACCACCATGATCGAAGTCAAGAACTTGACCCACTGATGAATTCAGCAGTTGATCCCCTCTGTCTCCATCACGAAGTAAAAACAGCGCGCTCTTACCTCTAAAGATTCCATCTTTTGGAACCGTATGAGCAACACTGAAACCCATACCTCTCATCAACTTTAATTTATCCTCATCCAAACTTATTAATGATGCCGCATTCCGATCAGGCATTACTTTTTTATTCCAATGACTGCCGTTGAATTTATCTGCCATCTCTCCCTCTAACCAAGGTTCAATAAAACCAGGATAAATACGCTTACCTTCCATGTCCCATACTCTAGCCCCTTCAGGAGCGATAACATTTTGACCAACCGAATCAATGCGACCATTACGAAGAATAATATTCGCTTTAAGATCACCGCGAGAACTAACCACAACCCCGCCCATCAAGGCATGTAATCTTGAATCGTTATTCCGAATACCTTCAATAGGAGCGGAACCCTCTTGGCCTTGGGCTAATAAGAGAGGATAGAAAAAAAATATTATTGGAAGTAACCGCACAAGTAAAATAATGGTACAAATATCTAATTTTCCAAACAAACTTGATTTAATTCACAAGAAATAGAAAGAAAGATAATATAGCATATAAATAAAAAATAACCTCTCTTAAACCGTATTTTCCCGATGCTCGAATACATTTCATATTTAGGATTATTTTTTTATTTACTATAGAGATGAAAATTCTACAAATTGTCTAATAATGAAAAAAGCACGCTTCACCTTTAAATCAGTTATAATACTCGCCGCTCTAACTATACACCCTACAGTCACTGCCGCAGATTCCATTGCAGTTGGAGCCAATGCTCCAGCCCCAACCGTCAATGACGAAACCGGCAAAGCCATTAATCTTGCCAAACATTACAAGCAAGGAACAACCCTGCTCTTTTTCTATCCGAAAGCAAATACAGGGGGATGAACTGCCCAAGCCTGCAGTTTGCGGGATAACATGTCATCTTTGAAAAAAAGAGAAATCAAGGTCATCGGCATCAGCATGGACAAAGCCGAAGATCAAAAGAAATTCAAAGACAAAAACAATTACACGTTTCCACTAATTGCCGATACTAAAGGTGTTCTAGTAAAAGCTTTTGGGGTCAAACTCTTCACGCCAAAGATATGCGCCAGAGAAAGTTTCCTTATTCGGGATGGGAAAATAGCATGGATCGACCGTAAAGTTTCTCCAAAAACGCACACGGAAAAAGTGTTAGCAGCTGCTGATGCTTTAACAAAGAAAAAGTAATCCCTAAGTATTATTCAGATTCCGGATCTGAATCCGAGACAGCATCCGGTTCACTTGGCGAGTCTTCCTGTTGAGGGACAGGAACGACTGGTGCAACCGATAGGTTCTGAGCGGCGTTGCCTCTTGTTTTTACTAGATTCTTACCTCTTTCCACAAGATCAGGGCGGAAATTTTCAGCTATACCTATCGGCAGAAACTTAAAAATAAGCAAAGCTAAAGCAGCACCAACTATTAAACCAATGACTCCCCATGCGGGCCCAGGAATGCCCCTTGGCTGACCCACAGGAGCTTGTTGATTGGGGGGCATACCCTGTTGATAAGGATAGGCTCCTGCTGGAGGTGGAGCAGAATATGTTTGTTGGTAAGGTTGAACGTTCTGATATGTTTGTTGATAAGGTTGAACATTCTGATACGGATTCATCTGCTGCTGGGCATACAATTGCGGCGTCGGCGCCACCTGAGCAGCTATGGAAGGAGATTCAACTGGCGCCTGATAAACAGGTTCAACTGACTGTCCCGCATTTGGTTCGGCAAAAGAAACTTCATTCCCGGACTCATCCATTACCTCAGCAGCTCTGTCTGCATCAGCGACCTGTTCGTATGCATCCTTCATCCAATCATCCTCTTGTTGCTCCGGCAATTGACCAATGACCTCTTCTTCAGTAGCAGGAGGGCTCATTTCAACCACTTTGACCGGACCTGTTGGCTCCTCTGCCTGGGGCTCCTCTGCCTGGGGCTCCTCTGCCTGGGGCTCCTCTGCCTGGGGCTCCTCTGCCTG
>JAAZZC010000070.1 GCA_014239335.1 Verrucomicrobiales bacterium | reverse complement strand
TTGGTTCGTCCATGATAATAATCTTAGCATTTTTGGATAGGGCCTTTGCTATTTCGACCATTTGTTGCTGACCGATGGAAAGCTCAGAGACTGGAGTGTTGGGAGAAATGTCGAGGCCAAGCATTTCGATGAAGGGCCTGGTCTGATCGGAGATGCTTTTTGTATCAATGATTCCCATTCGGCGAGGTTCTCTGCCCAGGAAAACATTGGCGCCCACGTCAAGATTATCGAGGATGTTGAGTTCTTGATGGACGAAACCTATTCCGAGCTGATCGGCATGGGAAACAGACCTTATAGATGTAGTATCGCCATTGACCTCTATGGTCCCGGAGTCTGGCTGATGAACGCCTCCAAGAATATTCATCAGCGTTGATTTTCCGGCTCCGTTCTCTCCTATTAATGCAACGACTTCACCATTTGATATTTCGAAGTTAACATCGATAAGTGCGCGGACTCCCGGAAAGGATTTATTAATCCCATGCATGCGGAGTGCATGGACAGATTTATCAGGAGTGATGGTCAAGGTGTGGATCTTTTATTTCAGTAACGACAAGAGTGCTAATTGCCGCTTTTCCATGCTTGGCATTGTTTCAGATAGGCTTCACCGCCTCCTTTTCGGATCATTTTTGTGGTAATGAATTTCTGTCTTGTATCCGGAATGCCAAGGTCCTGTGGTGATTTCCCCTCAATTACAATTGAGCGGAGAGCCTTGATTGCCTGATATCCAAATTCATATGGCTGTTGAACGACGGTCCCATGAATCTCACCGGCATCAATGGCTTTAAGCGTTTCAACTTCTTCATCGAAAGCTACTATTTTAACCTTTCCTATGGCGCCCTTGTCCCTGACTGCCTTGAGGCATGCTGGTGCATTGTAGGCCCATAGCCCAACCATTCCTGCAAGGTTAGGATATTTTGTAAGAGTGTCTTCAGCGTTTCTTCGGGCTTTCCCGATATTTGCTTCGTCTGTTCTAAGATCTAAGATCTCAATTTTTGTTCCTTCTACCGCTTCCTTTAGGCCTTGATAACGCTCGACTGCATTTGCCTGGTCTCCTACGCCGACAAATACCATGACTTGTCCTCCATCTGGTAATGCCTCTTTGAGAAGCTCGCCTGCTTGACGCCCGGCTTCCACATTGTTTGTTCCCAAGTAAAACAAGCGATCGGACTCAGGGGCATCGCTATCAACTGTAATGATAGATGCCTTTTTTGCCCAACTGTTAAGCATTTCTTGCTGACCTTTTGGATTCGGTGGGCTGATTGCAATTCCTTTGAATCCTCTGACGAGCAAAGAATCGCAGATTTCTCGTTGCTTAGCGGCTGTTCCGTCGCCCATCTTAAATTCAATTTCTATATCATCATGTTCTGAAGCAGCCTTTTCAGCGCCAGCCTTTCCGAAGGACCAGAAATCGGCCGTGGCATTTGTCATAAATGCTAATTTCACTTTCGGCGTTGTTGATTGAGATCCAGTTGAATTGGATTCTTTTTTAGAATCTCCTCCGCATGAGATCATGCTTATTGCAGAGGCGATCAGTGTGAATATTTTAATTATATTAGAGAATTTAAGTTTCATGAATTCTGATTAGTTCGGTTATTTGGAAAATTTCAATGTATATTGGTATTAGAGGCAAAAAACTTACTATTGAGAATCCTTTTTTTTCTGGGCTTCTTTTACTCGCTCATAATGGGCTTTAAAGCCATTTCTAAGATTGAGGATTTCTTTCCGATTTTCTTCTCTAAGCTTTTCTAAGGGGAATACGTAGGCTTTGTTGCCTATTAGCATTCTTACGTTGTTGTCTTTAATGATTGTGGGAGGTATGAACTTTTCTTTGTTGCCTGAGTTGAATGCGATGAGCCTTCCTTTGATGGTTTTCCCTTCTTCGTTGATCCATGTCTTGTCATCGGTCACTGCTAAGTAGGTAATTTTCTTCACCTCTTTTTTGATAGGAGCTGCCTTTGGTGTTGTGATCGAAGCGCCGCCGAATTGCCCTGATCCGGATATGGTTTTGTTGTTAGCCTTGATCTGAGCAATTGATTCCGATTGACTAAAAATTAAATAAATACCCATCACTAATAGAATTGACAGTGAATAATGTTTGTAGGTTTTATTTTTCATTTTATTTGGTCAGTCTTTGCCTTGGGCGGTAAGTTCTTACTTCACTGTATGCTATTCTTAACCGTTTCAGCAATGATTGTCGCCCCAGCACCGTTCGGGTGAACGTGATCGGGGATGAGTTGATGCTTGCCTTTGAATGGTGAGTTTAAGTCGATGATTTCACACTTCGTTTGAGCGGAAAGTTTCTTGAGCGCTGGTATAATGTCTTTATTAACGATCTCGTCAGTTATTCCCCACCGTGCCTTTACGACGGGCACTGGAAGGCAAATGTAAATTTTTGGTTTTGAAGCTAGTTTTGCAAAAGCTGAGATCATTGATTTATAATCAGCTGAATACTCTGCCCCATGCTTCCAGTTCTGTGGTTTCGTGTCATTGGTGCCTAACTTAATGACAACTATGTTTGGGTTAAATTCTAAGGAAGCTTTGTATTCCCGCTGTTTCCAGAACGGTTTGTCGCCTTTTTTAAGCATTGTTGATCCGCTGTTACCAAAATTTTTGACCTCATATTTTGGTCCGAGCTTTTTACCAAGCTGGACCGGGTAATTCATATTTTTCCTGTCCTTGATGCCAGCACCGTATGTGATGCTGTCGCCTACGCATGCGACTCTGATAGTGTCTGAAAATGCATTGACTGAAAATAAGGATAAGGAGAGGAGAGTTAAGAGTAGTGATTTCATTTTTTGATTAGGATAAATATTAACCGAAAGCCTTGCGCAGTAGTGCTAAACTTTTTTTGCATCCTGAGACGGGATCTTCTTTCCCTTCAAATTCCAAGGACACCCATCCTCGATAATTTGCCTTGTGCATGATTTTTGCAATCTTTTCATAGTCCAGATCGAGAGTATACCAGCGGCCTCCACCATAATAAGTTTTTGCCTGAAGTAGAACCGTCTTGTCTGCAAGCATTGAAAGTCTTTCGTAGGGATTTTCTAGAAAATTACCTGTGTCTAAAGTGACTTGTAGCCAAGGCGATTTGATTGCATTAATTATTTTCAATACGCCTTCCGGAGTAAGGCCAAGTCCCCAGTGATTTTCTAAGCCCAGGATCACGCCAGCCTTTTCTGCTTCACCAACGAGTTTCCCGATTGAATCGATGACCCAGTTGTAGCCTTCTTTTTCTGTGTGTCCTTCGAGAACAGGTTCGATCCCTTTGTTTTCCATGAGGTGATCAAAATTCTTTTATGTGTTCCACCTGCCGGTATTTATCCTTATCGTTGGAATTCCCAAGTCCGCGGCTTGACGTATGTAGAAAATGGTCTGTTCTACGTTGTGCCGTCTTTTGTAAGAGTCAGGATCCACGAAGTCCTGATGAGTGGACAATCCCATGAGCGCTAAACCGTTCAAGAATGCATGCTTCTTAATTTTTTGTAAATAGGGTGGTGAGAAGTCTTCCATTTGAACCTGAAGTATTTCAACTCCGTCAAATCCTTGGTCAGCGGCAATGTCGAGGCACTTTTCAATTGGTCTGAATTCCTTTCTTCTAAAGCCCCAGTACGAATAAGTCGAAACGCCGATTGAGTTGGATTTGATGGGTGAGCGGCCCTTGTTGTCAGCTGAGGCTGAGGCCATTCCTGAGCCAATAATTGCTCCGGTGAGGGCACTCGCTGATTTTAAGAATTTCCTACGATTTCGGAGATTTGTGGGCATTCAATTAATATAAAACAAGAAATGAGTGCCTGTCTCGTTAAAAAGTCTAAACTGAGCATTCTTTATGTTGAGTTTTAGTTTGTTTGGCGGTTTCTATTATATCACATTACATCTTTGATACTTAAATATGAATGAACCGCTACCCTCTGAACCTATTGAGCCTGATGATCCAGAACGTAGGCAATTTCTAGAAAAAACAGCTAGCATTGTTTTAGGCAGCGTTATGGTTTCAGTTCCTGTCGGGGCCGGCGTGGCAACGCTTCTGGCGCCACTCGGTAGTGAAAAAGGGGCCAGGTTAAAGGTTCGTCTTGCAAGTGTCGCAGAGCTTCCGTCAGATGGTACTCCCAAGCTTTACCAAGTCGTGGCTGAGAGGAAGGACGCATGGACTAAATATCCTAACAAGCCCATCGGTTCGGTTTTCCTGCGAAGAATTGATGAGGGCAAAGTGCTGGCCTTTAATTCAAGCTGCCCTCATGCGGGCTGTAGCGTTGATATTGATTCTTCAGGTTCTGCTTTTTTCTGTCCCTGTCATGCGAGTAGTTTTGATTTTGATGGAAGCACTCAAGGGAAAAGTGTTAGTCCTCGCGGTCTTGATCAGTTGGAAGTTGATCCTGATCTTTTGGAGAATGGCGAGGTTTGGGTAACGTTTGTTAAATTTAAGGCCGGTGTTGCGGATAAGATTGAGGTGTAATGAAGGCGCTATTTAGCTGGCTAGAAAACAGAACGGGGATAGGGGCCATTACTAAAGAGGCTCTTCTTGAGCGGGTGCCTGGAGGGGCTCGGTGGCGTTACGTTTGGGGAAGCACCTTGACCTTTGCGATCATGATTCAGTTCATCACTGGGGTCTTTCTCTGGATGGCCTACAGCCCGAGCGCTTCGACGGCATGGGAAAGCGTTTATTATATTCAGAACGAATTGACCTTCGGGTGGATCCTCAGAGGCATTCATCATTGGACGGCACAGATCATGGTGGTACTGCTGATTCTTCATCTGGTCCAAGTCGTTAT
>JAAZZC010000071.1 GCA_014239335.1 Verrucomicrobiales bacterium | reverse complement strand
TCCGCCATTAGATAGATTGGTGTTATTGGCAAACTTTCCTAGTACTGGAAGGTCATTCCCAAAACGGTTCCCGAAGGCATCATAATTTTCGATAATGAGAGCTCTTTTCCCTGATTCAATGACTAGAGAATTCCCCTTATTAAAATCAAAATCGACCCCTTTATCAAAGATCACGCCTCTCAGATCGATGCTCTTATTGCTGATGTTCATCAGTTCAATATATTCGAAATCGTTCCGGTCATTGTGTCCGGCTTCTATTTCAGTATCAGTGGGAGCTGATGGACGGTAATGGATTTTTGAGATTACAAGGTTCTGAGAGTCGGCCGGATCGGCGTCAGTGAGGAAGACGGCTTCTGTCAGAGCGGACCATTCGTTACCTGAGAAGGCACGTGCCCGGACCATCGTTTCAGGTCCAGGCAGTTTAATTGAACCGTCATAACTAATAGCAGTGTCTGAGAGACCTCCGTTACCGCCTCCGATCCCCTCAGAGGCAATGAGAGCAGCATCGATTAGAAAGTCACTGGATCCAGCGCTCACATTGAGCCCATGAATTGCTAGAACGTTATTACCTTTTTCCAATAGATTCGCTTTTTCCGAGATAAGGAAAGACTGAAAGACTTCGGCCTGTGAATCAGTATGACTCGAAGAGGCTGTGGCGTCGTATCCTAGCGGAGTCCCTGGGCTACCTCCAGCCCTGTCCCTGACAACTTCTGTTCCGTTCAAGTAGGCGACGAATCCGTCATCATAGCGAACTTTGAGAGTCAATGTATCAAAGAGTGAAGGATCATCGACTTCAAAATCTATTCTCATGTAAACTGTTTCCGCTTTACTTGAATTGATCTGATCCGAGAAATTGAAATTGGGATCAATGATCTTAATGTATCTTCCGTTCGCCGAATCGTAACCGGCTCCGAGTTCACCTTTTGCCCATGAGGAATCATCGAAATCGGTACCAAACCATGTATTGGCGAGTGAATTATCCACCGGCATGATTGCACGCTTAGTGGATACCTCTGGCACTAATATGTGCTCAGTAACGATTGCTGCCGATGCGGGTGTCCGCGGGTCAGTACCGTCTAAGGTATAGTAAATAGTTCCGTTACTTGGACTATTAATTAATAGATTGAAATTAGATGATACGGGTCCGCCATGCTGAGAGAAGTTTGGCGCTGCAGTTCCGGGGTACCATCTCCTTGACTTGAACTGGTTTAATACGATGTCTGTTCTTCTCGGGAAATAATTATCATAGGCGGTGCCCGAGGCCTTGCCGAGTAACTGGTCCCGGGTCTTAATCCAGTCCAGTCTGGTGTAGGGACTTCGACTTGCGTTATCACCCCATCGAGCAGATTCTATACGGACGACTTTTTCTATTGGATCAGCTAGTTTCAGGTAGGCCTTTGCTGTTTGTTCGGGAGTCAGAACGCCCCCGTTAAAGAAATGTTTTCTGACGATATCCGCGAAGCGTAACTTGAATTCCTGGTTCTTGATGAGTCTATGGAAGACCTCAGTGGGTCCTCCAGAATCGTTCCTTCCAGTAGAGTCATGTCCAGTACTCTCCATGCAGTGCTCTGGATCCCAGCTATGATAATACCATTTTCCGTCAGGACTCACTTTGTTGTATGTTGCGTACCAGTTCTGATGGGCCCAGTCCGTGTTGCCGACATAATAGTTGGCAATCATGTAAGTGATAAAGTTATCGATATGAAGTACATCAGCGACTGCTTGATAGTTTTCCTGATCTTCCATGTCTTTGCGGGCAAGGTTGAGCATCTTTCCATAATTAGCAGTCGTTCCATTCACTGCCGTAGATGTTCGGTGTTTCATCGCATCATAATCATCATTGTCCCCGCCCAGGTACTGAGCGGCAAAATTATCATCAGGTCTTTCATGAAGCTCACTGATTCCCCACAGGACTCCGTTAATATAAAGCAGGACATGATGACCAGTGGGAGAGAGTCCTCCCATGGCCGTGTGCAGGTCGGCAGGGAATTGGTCATGGGTGTACTGCGCTCTGGCCCTCTGACTCTCACCGCGGTTATAATGCCATACATTATTGAGGCGGTTGTCCAGGACCAGAGTATCAAAACGAGAGGTTCTATCATCCCCGTATAATGGATATCGGAGGTCCTTCAGGAACTTGAGTCGAAGTGACAACTTGTCGGACTTCCACCTACCGGTAGATGATCCACCTACAATTTGAACAGTTCCCTCAATCTGAAATCCCTTAGCCGCATTAGGATCTTCAAGGTTCTTATCTGGGTTGATGTATTCAATGGAGGTGTCCCTCTCTGAGCTTTCTCCCTGAATATATATTCCACGGTTCCCAAAAAACTCATTCCAATCAAGGACAAGAGAAACTGTAGGTACTCTGAGAAAGTCTTCCGGAACTGGCCTCACTTCGGGAGATGCATGATTCACTATTTCCGGATCCATTTCATAGTCCGGGCCAGCGTGTCCCCAGTTCGCATGGTCAGGGACAGTGCTCCTCGATTGCTTGAGAATATCGGTAGGAAAGATGTATGAGTGAGTGTCAACATTGGTAGGTTCATAGTTTTCCCTGTAAGCCATTGCTCTGATGGCGGTGGTCTTTGAGATTTCAATTTCAACGCTTGGTACAGTGACAACATTTTTAGGGCGGACTTTAATTCCATTAGTTTTGGACGGGACAGTTCCATCAGTGGTATAAACGATCGTGGCTCCCGGTGTTTCCGTAGTGATCGTTGTTTTGAAAGGTTCTTCAT
>JAAZZC010000072.1 GCA_014239335.1 Verrucomicrobiales bacterium | reverse complement strand
TAGGACCGTAATTATTACCGATACTGTGACCATTTGGGGAGAACCCGTAATTTCTAAATGGAGCCGGATTCAATTTACCGAGCAAACAATCTATCGTCGCGGATGCTGGCTTCTCGGGTGAGTGATGGCAACTCATGGCCCCATAGTAGGAGGAATGATTCCCTTGGAAGTTGCATCCAGAGAGCCCCTCAAGAATCATCATCTCATCTTTAAATGGCTCGAGTGACTCCATCGATCGGTGCAACTTGTGATCCTTCAGGTTCAGGTCCAGCAACGAATCTCCATTACCAATTTCAATTCCTTCTGGACGAATTCCACTCGGAGTCAAACCGCTCGATTTTACCACGAAAACAAATCGACGAGGGAATCCATCCAAACGGCCAGCCGCGTGAGCTTCCATCTGTTCCAATAGAGGAGCCATCGCTACAGACCCGGTACCAAGTGCCATTCCGCGTATGAATTTTTGTCGGTTCAGTTTCATGATTAATGTGTCATTTACGATAAAGAAATGAGTCAGAGCTTAGCAATGACACTAACACCTCACTGAATTTTCCTCCACTATTAATGTAAGCCTTATCTGCAGCTATTAGCGTCTTAGAATCACTGAGAATCTCATTTCTTCCCATCCAGTAACGGAAAGCATGACGAATGATGGATTGACGGACTCTCGCACTTTTAGCGAGACGATGAACCAGTTCAGAAGCATCCTTGACGGGCCCGTCAATGCCTAGCTCCCCGGTTCCTGTAATTTCCCCCGTAGTGTCCCAAGAATATTTGACAAGCTCTCCTTTATTGAGTCCTGGTTTGATTTTCTCTGGTTTAAGTTCCGTCTCAAAAATTTTCTTTTTCTTGTTATAATACATGCCGGTTCGAACCCACCCACGGTCAGTAAAACTTTCGAATGGCCACCCGAGCGGTTCGAAAAATTTATGACATTTCCAACACTCCGCTTTTTTAGTTACTTCAAACCTCTGCCTTAATGTTTTATCATGAACTTCGGGAACATTCGCATCGACACCAATAGGCAATGCCGGCAAATTCCCGGCAAGGAGCTTCTCACGGATCCAGATTCCTCGGTGAACAGGATCATTTTGATCGTTTGTCGAATGAGCAATGAGCCAACTATTATCATGAAGAATTCCTGCTCTAAAAGTATCATTGGGCAGATTGTCCGCCTGCCTAGCAACTTTCTCATAGTTCTTGATGGCCGCTTCCCGACGATCTGCCGGAATCTTTTTTAAACGTTCCTCGAATTGAGCTCTGAACACTGGTAAAAGTTTTTTCTTACTCATATTAAAACGTTCAGAGGTGAGCAGTTCCTCAAATACTCTGACGTCCTCGTTCACGATCCGGACAATCTGTCCTTGAGGAGCCCCCACCAGAGCCCTTGAACCAAGACCGGCACCTGGACTGTCTTTGAACGTGGCTCCTGCTCTGGGATACTGAAAGAATTCCTCAAAGAAACGAACGACTCTCGGATAGTAACCATAACCATGAGGAGCTTCTTGCAACATACGATGAAAGGCACTGGCCGGAAGATTTTTCCGTATCGGAGGAGCGCCCTCGGCAATCATTGCTCTGAGAACCCTTTCAACATCAACTCTTGTCCTAAGCTTGCCAGAACTTAGCGCCTTACTGATAATCTTATTATTTACTGGCGGCTCATCGGTAAGTGCATAAGACACCGCGAAAGCAATTTCCTGAGGAGATAGCATCTTCCGTCCATACGGATCAGGATCCCCACGCCCCAACTCCATTCGATACACTGCACCAGTAGAAAGATATATTGCCAGTAATGAAGTTTTTAGCCCTGCTTCATTACCACCTTCTTTAATGTTGGCTTTCATAAAATTGAAATACCTATCAAACTCATCCTCATTTATGGGTCGTCCGAACGCTTTATTAAATTCTTCTCTCACTACTTTAGCCATGGATTCCTCACTCGGCATTCCTTCAGCCTCTGAAATTGCCTTAAAGCTTTCTTTGCCTGCGATTCGTATCGGCTTCCCTTTATCTGGCCCATAGCTCAGGCCCGGCAATTCACGATCATGTATCTGGCTCGAAATAATATCACTAAGAGCCATTCTTAGTGCCATAAATCCAGATTCATCCATAACTTCTTGTGATGAGTAATCACGAATACTTGTTGATTTAGAGAGATAACTTACCGGCTCCGCCTCAATCCCTCCTCTCACGACTGACTGATAGCGCTTTCCCCTATAAATATGAGGACTGATTTTCCATAACCGTGCCGGCGTGTAAGGCATGTCTTTTACTGAACCATCAAATAAGAGTTCATGACTGATCCTGTTTCCATACTCAGGCAGCAGCAAGCGAGCCCTTACAGCAAATCCCTTCCCTGCCTTATCCAGCTCATCCTTGATCCACTCTGCCACAATAGTTCGCTGAGTGGCCGTGGGCTGATCTTTTTTCTCCGGCGGCATCATCCCAACCTCTACCTGTTCGAGAATCTTTTCCCAGGCAGAACTCGTACCGTTGACCTCAAAATTAGACTTTAAATCCTCAAAGGTCAGCTCTCCTTTTTTTGAATCGTTGTCGTGACAATCTAAGCAATACTCACTTAAGAAGGGCCTAATTTCTTCTTTAAATGTATTATCCGATTTTAAATAAGATATCGAAATTAGGTAAAAAATAAAAAGGTAACACCTCATCTTAGAGATAAATATAAGCAAGTTCTTTGATAAGATAAGACCGTAAATGGATACCTATCAATATCTGTTTCTAATTTAATGCAATTCTATTTTTATGCGACTTTGAACGGACTTAATTATTTCCAGCTCATCGCTTTTCGCATTACCATGCATCTCAATGCTGCATTAAATTCAAGACAGTTTCCACTTAGTTTGACGCAACACGGCTAGTGTGCTGCCAGCCATTTTCTCATACCAAACAGTTACTAACGAACCGTCATCCAGCTGAACCGTCGTTGGATAACCGAGGTCCCCACCGACTCCATCACCGGAAACAATAATCGGATCACTCCAGGTTTTGCCGTGATCGTTGCTCACTCGGGCTTGATTACCAAAAGGTTTACGCCGGTGCCCATAACTCATTAAGAGCCGCCCATCATTCAGAAGCAGCAGGTGAGAAGGGAGTCCCCACACACCAATAGAAACGGGCTCACTCCAAGTCTTTCCTCCATCCGTCGATTCAGTTTGCAGTGTCTCACGATTGTTCGCTTCATTGTGATTACGGATGTGCACGACAAGATTACCATTAATCGCTTCCACCCCATGCAACTCATGATAGTTTTCAGCGTCATCGCCTTTGCGCGTAGGGATTTGAGCCAGACGCTTCCATGATTGACCGTCATCCTTCGATTCGCATACACCAATCCATGTTTTTTCATGCCAAAGATTTTTCCCCGGATAAATGATTCGGCCATCTTTCAAATTCACAGGCCCGTGCGGACTATTAACCAAAGAGTCATACCGAGGGCTCCAAGTTACCCCGCCATCCGTAGAGCGAATCATCCAATTGCCGAGCTCTTTTTTGCGATCAGCAGCAGGAATTCGGTTATGGGCGGCGAGCCACTGATTACGCCTCTTCTCGGGCCAATTCTTATGGGAGCCCTTCTTAAGGTAATATTCATCATAAGCGTTAGACGTAAAGGTCGTAGCAAGAAGCGTACCCTTTGCAGTTTCCAGGATACCAGCATCACGGTCATCGATGGGACTATCAAGGAGCACTCGCGGGAAAGTCCATGTTTGTCCACCGTCCTTGGAACGCATCAGTTCCACTTGCCCAAAAGGACACACGTGACTTTCACGTCCTCCGGAACAGACCAGCAACAACTCACCATCCTTGCGACGGGCCAGTGTGGGCCAACCATGATAATGGTTGGGACGTAAACTGATGACTCTGGTGCCGGTGATTTTAATTTTGGGCTGTGCCCCCAGAGAAAAGAAAGGGAATGCTAAACCGGCAGATGCACAGGAAGCCATCATTTGGCGACGGGAAGTAGTGAACATGAGTTTATCCTTTAATCAAAAAGTGCATTGAGGAAACTCACAATGCACTTTTTCATTTCAGTTAAAATTTAAGAGATTATTTTATTTCTTGGCCGCGTCGCCTTTTTTCTTGGCCCCGTCACCCTTCTTCTTAGCTGCATCGCCTTTCTTCTTGGCTGCATCGCCTTTCTTCTTGGCCCCGTCACCTTTCTTCTTAGCCGCATCGCCTTTCTTCTTTTTTGGCTGCTGCTTTGCTGAAAACTCTTCCTTGCTCAGCTTTCCGTCACCGTCCTTGTCCCTACGTTTAAAATTTCTAGCAGCAATCTCTGGCTTGTCTTTGAAATAAGGATTCGCCTTGAGCTCATCAAGTGAAAGGCTCCCATCACTGTTCTTGTCAAACTTTGCAAAACGTTCAGCCGCTGACTTGGTTGGCTTCTTGGCTGGTTTCTTCTTCTCATCTTCAGCCGCAAACAATGGAGCAGCAAAGAGGGCTGTGAAAATACCGATGAGGGTAATTAAATTAATACTGTTTTTCATGACCAGCATTATGCACTTCTGCCGCCAAAATCCCACCCAAATACTTATGAAAGATTTTTAATCGGTACCGAATCAGCAATTAATGACTTCACTTTTCCCGGAATATTCTCCATTAAACGGACTTCCCCCACATCGAGCAAAGTATGCATCACGGTGCCAAGAAGATTATTCATTGTGACTGGATCACTGTTCGGCTCACCACCGTCCCGGGTCGACTCACCTATGACCTGACCATGATTGAACCCTCCTCCAGAAAGCATAAGAGGAGCTAAATTTCCCCAATGATCACGGCCCCCATTCTTATTTATTTTGGGACTCCTCCCCATTTCTCCACAACAGACAAGCAGGACCTTGTCCTGCAATCCCCTGTTATGAATATCTTCAATGAAAGCAGAAACCGCATGGTCAAAGGGATGGCCGACGTATTGCATTCCCTCAGTCACGGTGGCATTGTTTTTGTCCGCATGAAAGTCCCATACAAAGTTGGTCGTGACCGTGACAAAACCACAACCACGTTCAACTAGGCGTCTCGCCATGAGCATAAGCTTACCCAAAGAATTAACATGGTCCCTGTAATTTTTATGATTGTTCCAGACCTTCCGAATTGATGAATAAGGAACTAACGGAGCCGTGTCATACCGTTCGATGGTTCTTGGGTCCTCCGAGGACAAATCAAAGGCTCCGGCAACTCCACCAAGAATGGTATCAAAGGCCTGCTCCTGGAAACCACTGACACCATCAAGCCTCCCCGTTTCATCGACTCGCCGGCGCAAAGAATCCACACTGCCAAGGAGGCCCCTACGGTCATTGAGCCTAGGCTCAGGAATGGACAATATCATGTCCTGCTGCAAGTTTCCTGAACCTCCGGGAACGAATGGAGCATATGAACTCCCAATGGATCCAGTAGATACAAATTTGCCAAAACTTTTATTTCTTTCTTGTGCTTCCGGAACCACGGCCCTTGGAAAAAGAGCAACATTCGTTGGCATCCCACTCTGTGTCCGGTTCGGCCCCGCGACTCTGGAATAAATCGATCCTAAGTTTGCCCCTAGGGAAGTGTTACCAACGATCGGTTTGATGTCATGGTTCCCGTTCCCGGTAGTAAAAGATCGGACTATCGACATTTTGTCTGCCAGTCCCGCCAAGCCTTTCAGAGTAGATCCAAAGGTGACCCCTGGAATCTTTGTTTTAACTTCACCGATAGCGCTACGAACTCCATCCGGAGCATCCATTTTCGGATCAAATGTCTCCGTTTGTGGAGGCCCTCCGTGCATAAACAGAAAGACCACTGCCTTGTCTTTGACCGGAATCCCCTGCTCCGCAGCACTGGCCTTTACTCTCAATAAATCTGCGAGCGTGAGGCCCCCAATGCCTAGGCCTCCGACGCGAAGAAAATCACGCCTACCCATTGATGAACTGCTACAAACAGAAAGCATTACTCTTAACAGTTTACATCCCAACATGCCTTAACTGCAAGAATTAGCACCCGTACCGGTAAATCCCAATATTTTAGGCATAGATGCTATACGAATGGCTAGGTTTACCCTATAATCGCAACCCAAATTAAAACAATATGAGTAAACAGTATAATGTCGCCATCATAGGTCTCGGGTTCGGTGCCGAATTCATTCCGATATATCAACGTCATCCACAGGCAAACATGTATGCCATCTGCCAGAGGACTGAAGAATCTCTGAACGAGGTTGGAGATAAATATAATATCGATAAACGTTACCAGAACTATGATGATGTTCTGAATGATCCTGAAGTGGATTTTGTTCATATCAATACCCCCATCCCTAATCATGCAGAGCAATCAATAGCAGCTCTAAGGGCTGGCAAGCACGTTGCCTGCACCGTGCCCATGGCCACTTCCGTAGAAGACTGCGAAACCATTGTTAACCTGTGCAAAGAAACAGGTCTCAAGTACATGATGATGGAAACTGTCGTCTATGCCCGCGAATTTCTTTTCGCTAAAGAAATGTATGAAAAAGGTGAATTGGGCAAAATACAATTCCTAAAGGCAAGCCATCAGCAAGACATGGACGGATGGCCCGGATACTGGCCCGGCCTACCTCCAATGCATTACGCCACTCATTGCGTTGGACCTGTCCTTGGTCTCACAAAGGGTCAAGCAGAGTACGTATCATGTTTCCCTTCAGGAACCATTCGTGAAGAAATGCATGATTGCTACAATTCACCGTTCGCAGTCGAATCTACACATATAAAATTTAAAGATTCAGATCTCTCCGCTTACATTTATCGTTCATTGTTTGATGTCGCGCGCCAGTACCGTGAAAGTTTCGAAGTGTACGGTGACAAGAAGGCAATGGAATGGCCCCTCATAGAAGGAGACCCCCTCATCCTTCATACTGCCAAAAAGCCAGAACCTGAAATTCCAGAAAAAGTAGAATGTCCTGACTATGCTCACCTATTGCCTGACGAAATTGCTCCCTTCACTACTGGAGGAGTTTATGGTGGAGAAGATGGAGAAGATCACCTCAGCTTCACTCAAGGCGCTGGGCACGGAGGGTCTCATCCTCACCTCGTCCACGAATTCCTAACCGCTCTTGCAGAAGACCGGGACCCGTTCCCGAACGCAATCCAGTCAGCTAACTGGACCTGCACTGGAATCATTGCCCACGAAAGTGCTCTTGCTGGAGGCGAACTGAAAAAAATGCCTGAATTCGCTCTATCATAACAATGAAAACTCTCCTCTCTCTTGTTCTCATTACTGCATCCCTTGGCTCCGCGGAAGCAAATCGGCTAGAGGTCCTCTTCCTTGGCGATGAAGGACATCACAAACCAGCCGAACGAGTCCCTCAGATCATGGAAGGGCTTGGGCCTCGTGGTGTAAATTTCACTTACACGGCTGACCCGAACTGTCTCCATGATGGGACCCTGAAAAATTTCGATGCCCTTATGATTTACGCCAACATTGGCACGATCACGGAAGAGCAGGAGAAAGGTATACTGGATTATGTATATGGTGGGGGAGCATTCTTGCCGATCCATTGCGCTTCTTACTGTTTTCTTAACTCAATGCAGTATGTGAAATTAGTGGGGGGCCAGTTCAAGTCACATGGGACCGGAACCTTCTCAACCAACATAGAGAAACCTGAACATCCTATAATGAAAAGCTTCAAAGGCTTTGAAACATGGGACGAAACGTATGTACATCACAAGGGCACTAAGGACAGAAACATTCTACAGACAAGAGAAGGTGAACCTTGGACATGGACACGCGAACCGGGAAAAGGACGCGTTTTTTATACCGCTTACGGACATGACCAAAGAACATGGAGTAATCCAGGTTTTCATGACTTGGTTCATCGGGGCCTCATATGGGCAATCGGTGAAAAGAAGAGTAATACATTTCTCTCTACGAAGCTCCCAGAACTAGTACGACGCGATGGGGACCTTGTCCCGAACTACGAAAGGCGACCCGAACCAATCAAAGTGCACCAGCCTCTGAGCCCAGAACAGTCACTACAACACACACAAGTTGCTAATGGAATTGATATCTCACTATTCGCATCCGAAGAGCTTGGGCTTTACAGCGTCATTGAAATAGACTGGGACGAAAGGGGCCGCGCATGGGTCATCGAGACTCGAGACTATCCGAACGAATTAAAACCAACTGAACTAGGAAAGGACAGGATCAGAATCCTTGAAGATACGGACGGAGACGGAAAGGCCGACAAAGCAACGCTCTTCGCAGACAAGCTATCGATCCCGACCGGAATGTGTTTTGCCAGGGGCGGGTTGATTGTTCAAATGGCACCGGAATTTATCTTCCTCAAAGACACTGACGGAGATGACAAAGCAGATATTAGAGAAACTCTCTTCTCCGGTTGGGGCACGGGAGACACTCATGCAGGACCATCAAATCTCAAATACGGTTTCGATAACTGGATCTGGGGAGTCATGGGATATGCAGGCTTCAATGGAAAAGTCGGCGGCAAAGACCATCGTTTTGGTCAGGGCGTTTATCGATTCAAACCGGACGGCTCAGAGCTAGAATTCCTTGGAAGAACATCAAACAACACCTGGGGACTGGGCTTCTCAGAAAATAATGATGTCTTTATATCCACTGCCAATAATCAGTCCAGTGTTTATATGCCCATCGCAAAGACACATTACGACCGTTTCGATGGACTGGATCAACCGAGCCGCTTACCTGGAATAGATTCAAATAAAAAATTCTTCCCCATCACACCCAACGTTCGCCAAGTTGATGTTTTTGGCGGTTTCACAGCGGCCGCGGGGCATCATCTTTACACGGCCAGAAGTTTTCCAAAGGACTGGTGGAACCGTTCAGCTCTGGTCAATGCTCCGACGGGAAATTTAGTTTATAGGGCCCAGGTCCGGCCCGAAGGGTCCCATTTCGTGGCAGAAAATGGTTGGAACTTGGTCGCCTCAGTTGATGAATGGTTCTCCCCTATTTACACCGAAGTAGGTCCTGACGGCGCGATATGGATGAGCGACTGGTACAGTTTCCTAATCCAACACAACCCTACTCCAAACAAGGGCCGGGGAGGATTCGATGCTAAGAGGGGTCGAGGCAATGCCTTCGAGTCACCCTTACGCGACTACACCCGTACCCGGATTTACCGATTCACGGCCAAGAATGGAAAGCCCAGTGAAACTTTCGACTTATCAAAGAAAAAACCTAAGGATCTTCTCAGAGCGATTCAAAGCGATAATATGTTGTGGAGGATGCACGCACAACGTCTCATCGTCGAAAGCGGAAATGGATCCACATTCACACAGCCTCTAAAAGGGATCATTCAATCCTCAGAACCTGATGAGATCGGTATAGCAGGTGGAGCAATTCACGCATTATGGGCACTTCATGGACTCGGAACAGTTGACGCTGAATCAATTCAAGCAGGACTCAATCACAAATCAGCCGGGGCCCGCCGCGCCGCCGCTTCAGTGACACCTCGAAAAGAAAATTTCACAAAACATCTACTCAAAGCAATCAATGACCCTGACCATCAGGTCCGCAAAGACGTACTACTTGCACTTTCTGAAATGCCCCCCTCAGAAGAAGCCGGAAACATTCTTTTCTCAAAGCGAAAAGATAACTTTATTTTGAATGATCGCTGGTTGCCAACTGCGTTCCAAATGGCTTGTTCCCGACACGGTGCCGGCTACCTCAAAGCCGCTCTGGCCGAGTCCTCCCCAGCGAACGCAACTGCTCCACCAAAAGCAGCCCAAATTCCCAAAGAAAACTTAATCTTAAATTCAGGATTTGAAGCCATTGACGGGACGATGCCAAAGAACTGGAAAGCACGGAACTATTCTGGCCAAGCGGATCAACGCATCGTTTCTCCCGGTAGAGGAGGAAAAGGTAATGCAATTATGATTGAGTCAGCTCAGGGCGCTGACAGCTCCATCCATTTTGATCTTAAAGTCAAAAAGCGTACCACTTATCAACTCAGTGCATGGATAAAGACAGAAGGACTCAAAACGATCCGAGAAGGACGTGGAGCTCAATTAAATATTCACGCTCTGCCCGGTCAACCAAGGACCCGGGCACTCAAGGGTGATAATGACTGGTCAAATGTAAAACTAAAATTCAAAACTGACGACACAGGCACTATCAGCATCAATTGCTTGTACGGGGGATGGGGTTTTGCAACAGGAAAGGCCTACTGGGATGACATTGAACTCATTCAGATCGACGCTGGACAAGGTCCTGACATCAGCGAAGACACCGAATCAATCGTAGCTGCAAATCTGGTCAATCACGCATCGTCAGTACAATTATCCTCTACGCTCAATGAAATTATCACCAAACCTACCGAACTGGGTAACAAGATTAAGAAAATGATTAAGGCACCTAAGGTAGTAGTGAAAGAATCACCAGAGGATGAATTAACACTATCAAAGACCCATCAGGTCTTAAAGCTCAAGGCAATCGAAGGGCTTAAATTCGACCAAATTAAACTCGAAGCGAAATCAGGAAAGCCAATCGCAATTATTGTATCCAATCCGGATCTACTGCAACACAACTTCGTGATCGGCAGTCCTGGATCCTTAGAGAGGATCGGTTCCGCAGCCGATGCAATCATTACTAATCCGAAAGCAATCGAAATGAATTACGTGCCTCAGACCAATGACATTCTTGCCGCCAGTAAGTTACTAGATCCCGGAACCGTAGCAGTGATCAAGATTAACCCTCTCAAGCCAGGAAAGTATCCTTACATTTGCACATTCCCTGGTCATTGGCGCATCATGCAAGGTCACCTTGAAGTCAAATAATTATGGAGCTGATTCCAGATCCATAATAGCGACATTCAAAATAGTCCAAACTACCCCATCATATTCGACCTTATAAGTGGCAAACTCATTAATGATCTGGCTGTGCATCCAGCCGACCATTACATCAACCCTCAAAGGATGTTGAGGATCCTTGCTTGCTTCAATGATCCATTTCATCGCAGGCCGTCCATTTATCCACTGAGAATTACTGGAGCGAGAATAGAACTTGGAAGAGTCCACGACAGTTGGCGTTCTCCCTTTCAAAATAGCAACCATTGCCTTCCTATGAAGAGAATCACTATCAGCAATACCGTACGCGGCATAATCAAGGTCTGCAAACTTACGGTCTTCTTCAGGTAAATTATCCATAGCGTATTCCAGAGCCGCTAACTTAGCCCCTAAAAGACCATCCCTCGGAACCTCTTTAATTTTCTCATTCCCGTCCTCAGAGGAACCCTTGAATGACTGGCATCCTGAAAACATCAGGAAGAGAAAAATGAGACAAACTCTATATAAAATGGATGCCATTAGAATATGAAGATCACAATAATTACCCTTAAAAAAACACCATAAAGATGAGGAAAGATACTGATTTTTAACTATAATCTTTTCAAAGCCTAATAAAACAACTCTCTATCAGTTATACAGTTAACAATCAGAACTTGGCAGAACACCAAGCTAGATCTATTATATAAGCACATAGAAAAAGGTAATATCTCTAATAAAGAGGGTTCATCTCAGATTAACGGCCATGCAACAACCACCTCAAGACCCAAACCAGCAATTCAACCCTAACCAGCCTCCCCCAGGCCATCAGGGCTTTGTTCCTGATCCTGCTTATGCACCGGCTTCGACAATTGGCGATGATACCCAACTAGATCCTCAAGATTCCATAGAGGACGTGGTTAAGAGAATAGAAAAACGCAACAAAGCCTTTTCGTTGGTAATTTCTATAGGAATGACCAGTCTGGTCATGGTTATCTTATATTTTTGGGCCATCACTGCATTTCAAGAAGAAGAGATCGAACTCGTTGTTGCAGCTACTCAGGGTGAGAAAGATGCCCAGATTGAGAAGAAGAGCTTTCAGCAAAGTGTTCGACAAAAACCTTCTCGCCCATCATCCAAGCCTAGTAGCGCCATATCAGCCAACAAGGCATCACCAATCTCAGTACCATCTATAGACAACATTGACTCACCAGATTTCGGATCCTCTTTCGGAGACGGATTCGGTGCTGGCGGATTCGGTGATGGTATCGGCGGAGGCATAGGTGTTCCAGGCGTCATGAAAGGCCGTTGCAACTCTGCGGACAGGATCGCTCGGTTACGTAAGGCCGGCGGCAAAGCATCAATGGACCGTCAGGTACTAGCGGCTCTTCGCTGGCTCAAAACTCAGCAACAGCCTGATGGGAATTGGGGAACCAAGTTCCCTGTAGCGATGACAGCCTTTGCCCTGCTCGCTTATTCTGGTCACTGCGAAACTGTGGACTCTCCTGAGTTCGGTGAAACCGTCAAGAAAGCGATCGGCTTTCTTGTCACGGTTGCAGAAAAGGGAAAGGGCCGGCTGTGCACTACGAATGACCGGAACCTATCCTATGAACATGGGATCGCAGTTTACGCTCTCGCAGAAGCCTACTCAATGAACAAGAACGCACGCAAGCCGTTCAAACGCATTTCTCCAAGTCTGAAGAAGGCGGTCCCTGTTATCATCGAAGGACAAACGAACGGTGGAGGTTGGCTCTACTCATACGGATCGAGCGGAACCGGTGACCTGTCTGTCTCGGGTTGGAACGTTCAGGCCCTCAAAGCTGCCCAGCTGACCGGCCTCAAGTTCTCAGGACTCGAAACTTCCATGAAAAAAGCGATCCGTTACCTCAAAGCTGCCGAAGATCCTAAAGGAACTGACGGTTTCTGGAAGTACCGAGTCAATGATGGCCAGAAAGGCAAACTGAGCCTGACTGGCGTCGGAGCAGTCTGTGCAAGGATGCTCGGTGCCCCATCACAACTCGAGGACAAGGCCCTTGACCTCATCAACAGCAGGTTCCCCAATAACTTCCAGCCGAACGCAGTCTATTCCTGGTACTATCATTCGCAGGCAGCTTTCCAAAAACAGGGTAAGCATTGGAAAGATTATAATAAAACTTATCAGGACGTCATGGCTAAGGCTCAGGAAAAAGACGGTTCATGGCCCGCATCTGCCGGGCACGGTCAGGTCGGAGCAGATGGTAAGATCTATTCCACAACACTGTGCACCTTGATGCTGGAAGTTTACTACCGTTACCTTCCTACCATTAAGTAGAAATCAATTCGTCTGATTAATTTCTTTAGGATTTTCAATCCCTGCGGACTGGCTAGCAATCAATAGCCAGAATAGTGCGACGACGAGTATTGAGGAGAGCCCTATGTGCAGGACCTGAACAATTGGATGCACAGAAACATGTGACATCAGGATCCCAAGCACCATCTGTGCTAAAATAATACCGCAAACTGTTCTGAGACAAAGTTGCCCCAAGTCCCCTGTCGCTTTTCTCGTCTTAAAGAAAGTCATAGCTCCGAGCACAAAAATGACCCAAGAAAAACTTCGGTGTATTAAGTAAATCGGTTTCTGTTCTAGGGTCTCGTGCCAGACATTTCTAGGAATGTCTTTGAATTTTAATGCAAGCTCGTCCGTTAATTCTCTGACCTGAGAACCCATCACACCTTCACCGATGCAGGCGAAGAAAAGAACGATCAATAATGTCCTGATAGATCCACTTCCGTTAAGATTGACCTGAGGTCTTCTGTCACCACCTCGATAAATAGCATAGACCAGAACGCAAAGGAGCGTCATTGCTAATGCCATGTGAAGAGTAATGACTCCAGGCTTGAGCCCAGAACGAACCACAATTGCTCCCAACACAGCATTGGTGAGGACAAGGGCCAGTGCAGAAAAAGATGCGATAAATACGGATGGCCTTTTCCTCAAAAATTGAAAACTGAATAAGAAGGTCGCTAGCGTAAAGAGCCCCACAGGAAGGCTCACGAGACGATTGATAAACTCAATCCAGACATGGACAGGATTAAATTCTGCGGACAAGGTTTCTTTTGTTATTCCTGGATCGCGCTTCTGAAATTTAGCAATGTCGAGCCGATCAAAATCTACCTGCTCCAGACTAGTCGGTGGAATCAGTTCTCCCCAACAAGTCGGCCAGTCTGGACAGCCAAGACCCGACCCAGTCACCCTCACTATTGCCCCAACAAAAATAAGGAAAATAGTCGCCAAAAGAGCTGCAAGAGCCGTTTTCTGGTAAACTGTCATGTGGTATTATCGCTTCAATAATGAAAAAAGATCTAAAAAATAAGGTAAAAATGCAAAAATTTGCTAATTAATGAATTTAGTTGCCCAAATGCTTAAGAAGATTAAAATATTAAAATATATTAATATCTGACCACGTCACCCCACACTTTATGATTGGCAAACTAATCTCGTCAGCATAATTAGGGGATTGCAAAGCGCTCTCTAACTCTAAATAAAACCTATAAATTATGACCGATTCGGCAGACAATAAACCAAGTAAGCTCCTTTTCTGGGGCTGTTTTATAGCACTGATCACAACATCATTTGGATTTATCACAAGGATGTTTCTCCTTGATGATCCAGCCATAACAGAAACCCTACTAGGATTAGATCCCGCAGAAGTAGGAAAGTTCAAAGGAATACAAATCTGGCCCTTTGCAATCAGTATCATCCTTTTCAGCCTCATCATCGATAAGGTCGGATACAAATTCTCTATGATCTTTGCTGGGGTATGCCAAATAATCTGGGCAATCATGGGAATCGCAGGATTGAGCATGGCTCAAGGCGGCAACGTTGATGGCGGTGCTAGTATGCTATACTGGGGCGGCTTGATTCTCGCCTTAGGTAATGGAACGGTCGAAGCATTCATCAACCCCGTCGTAGCCACTATGTTCACCAAGGACAAGACCAAGTGGCTTAACATTCTTCACGCAGGATGGCCCGGTGGACTCGTTATTGCAGGAATCATAGTTATTTTTATGGGACCTGATACCTCATGGGCAATTAAGCTTGGAATTATCGTAGTTCCGGCACTCATCTATATCTTTATGCTTATTAAAGAAGAGTTCCCTGTCCAGGAACGTGTCGCATCAGGAGTCAGCTACAAAGAAATGTTAAGCGAATTCGGAGTATTCGGAGCTGCGGTAGTAGCGGGTCTGATTTATCTTCAGCTAGACACCGAATTTCCAGACCATCAAGGTATTTGGATTG
>JAAZZC010000073.1 GCA_014239335.1 Verrucomicrobiales bacterium | reverse complement strand
CAGTACCCCGGAAAAGTGCATACATAAATATATTTTAAGTTCTTCTTCGTAACTTTTTTAAAGACTAATAAAGACATACTCAAAAAACTCTAGCAAAGAACCCCATACCTTAAGAAAAACCGCACCTAATCTCCCATATTGAGTCATTAAAATAATTAGATAGGCTTTGCTGGGGAATTTTATCCTTATCCATAATAAGTACTGTAAAAAATGAGGAACTTTTCACCTAAGGACCGCTTGGCAGACAAAGCATTAAAGGCTATACGTTCATAACTCGATATAATACCAATTTTTGTATTCTATCTAGGCAATAAATAATCAATGGTCACCCCTTCACAATCTAGGCCCTTAGGTCTTTTCTTTATATCAATAAGTCTGGCGGTAATTTTTATTTCGCAAAAAGCAAAAGCTCAACTCATTGTGGAGATGAAGCTCCCCAAGACACATTACTTGTCTTATGAGCCCATGGTCGCCAATGTGACTGTTTATAATCGAGCCGGAAACGATTTGGTACTGGGTGGACCAAAAGGTAAAGGATGGATGACCTTTGACGTTTACCGTGACGGACAATTGTTATCACCGCGAAGCATCGGCGGAAAGTTTGGAACGATGCTACTAAAATCAGGGCGTAGCATAACAAAAAAAATAGACATCAATAAACTATACCCTGTCTCAGACTACGGTAGCTACACCATTAATGCTTCGGTCTATTTCCCACCTCAAAGAACTTATTTTAGTTCTAAAAAAATTCGAATTAATGTAGCTGACGCAAGGGCCTTTTGGAAACAATCATTCGGTGTATCCCAAGGCCGTGATAAGCTGGCTAGCTTTAGACAATTTTCTCTGCACGAGCACAGAGGAAATTCTTCAAATTCAGCTCTGTACGTAAGACTCCGAGAAACAAAAGGAACCAAAGTATATTGTACTTTTTCAATTGGTAGATTCATCAATGTAAGAAAACCTCAAGCCACTATCGATGCTCAGAGCAGGCTCCATGTGATGCACATGATCAGTCCAAGAATTTATTCCCATGCAAGAATAAGTTCGGAAGGAACATTCCTAGGGAACGATTATTATCGCGAAACCGCAGACACGAGACCTTCTTTAGTGATTGACTCTGCCGGAATAGTGAAAGTTGTAGGAGGCATTGCTTATGATCCAAACAAGCCTCCAGAAACAAAAGAAAAACCTCGATCTGCTTCTGAATTGCCTCCTGGTTTAATATCAAGTTAGAATCCGTTTTACCTTTAAAATACAAAACTTCCAGCAGTGAGTAATTTTAGAATCTATAAAACTTGCCGATTATTTAGTCTGTTCTTATCGCTGATAATCTTGAATTACTCACAGAATGAAGCCAAAGCAGTTCCTTTTACAAAAGTTATCCTAGATGCTGGTCATGGGGGCCATGACCTTGGAGGCTCTTTCGGATTAACTTTCGAGAAGCATCTTGCCCTTGATGTTGTACGAAGAGTCGATGTTTATCTTAGATCGCAGGGGATTAGTACAAAGTTGACTCGCTCAAATGACTCATTCATTTCCCTTCCAAGGAGAGCAAGAATTGCAAACGCAGAATCGGGGGCAATTTTTGTCAGCATTCATTTTAACCATGCTCGTAGCAGAAAGGCAGCAGGCATTGAAACTTTCTACCACAGCAGAAATAAACAAAGCCTCAAGCTTGCTCATATGGTGCAATCGGCTGCACTTTACAAGACAAGAGCAGGCAACCGAGGGGTTAAAAAAGCCAACTTCCTAGTCCTATCCAAAAATAACCGGCCGGCCGTTCTTTTGGAATGCGCATTCCTATCAAATTCTTCAGATCGGTACCGGGCTCTGGATCCAGAGTACAGGCAACGGATCGCTGAAGCCGTTGCGATGGGCATAATCAAATTTCGCCAATCAAAATAAAAATTTGAATGCAATCTTAGTTTTCTATTAGCGCAATTAACAGCGTCTCATTATGATCCTCAATCCAGAAGAAATTGCTGAAGCCGAGAATCAGCTCATTGCGGGAGGTATAAACCCCGAGGCACTCATGGATGAAGCGGGCCTGGGAATAGCAAAAGCTGTATCTCAATTCTTTCCTAATCCTGGCACTCTAATTGTATTTGTTGGTAGTGGACACAATGGAGGAGATGCTTTGGTCGCTGCAAAACATCTCAAGAAATATGGATGGATAACTCAGTTGCGGTTAGCCACTTCCCCTGACCAGCTGAAGCCACTCACTACAAAAAAATTACACCAATTTGAGCGGGAAAAAATAAATCCAGCATTAGAGATATCCAAACCTCAACATCATCCACTGATAATTCTGGACGGGCTCTTGGGAATAGGAGCAGTTGGAGGGTTGCGCCCAGGGTACCTTGAAGCCGCCAATGAAATGAATGAGCTTCGAAAATCTCATGCAGCTCACACCTTTGCAATCGACATTCCATCAGGACTCGATGGGCTTTCCGGTGAAGCTTATGAAGGAGCCGTAATTGCAGACTTCACTCTAACCATTGCTCATCCAAAGACAGGCCTTCTAGCAGACCAAGCAATCAATAATGTGGGAAGAATTGCATTAATTGAGCTGCCATCGATTCGTGCATTACCCGGACAAGGAGACACGGGAGCCATGCTGATCACTGCAAGCAGTTTAGCAGGAATAAATAACCGGCAGCAACATGACGTGCATAAGGGAATGTGCGGTCACATCGGAATCATAGGTGGTAACAATGGAATGAATGGGGCTGCTGTGCTTGCATCTACTGGAGCCGCTAGGGGCGGAGCAGGACTCGTAACTATTATTGCTCATGAAGACTCCTACAAGAGATTGGCAGCAATGGCTCCTCCAGAAATTATGGTCCGGTCAGTCAAATCATATGCTCAAGTATCAGACATGGATTTTGATACTCTCGCCATTGGTCCGGGACTGGGTCAAGGCTCCTGGGAAGATGAGATACTCGATTTGTTGGTTTCAGACATTAGACCAATTGTCATCGATGCTGATGCTCTTAATCTGCTAGCAAGAAATGATCCTAATGATCTTGTCAATGCTCCTGCTCCCAGGCTATTGACGCCACACCCTGGAGAAATGCAAAGACTGTGCCCAGAAGCTTCAGGATCTAGGCGAGAGAGCGCAGAAGAATTAGCAAGAATAACAGATTCAACCGTCCTCTTAAAAGGAGCCAGAACAGTTATTGCATCAGAATCCGAGACGACACCAACAGGATTCAACTCCACAGGTAACAATGGCATGGCTACTGGAGGAGTAGGAGACACTCTCACTGGGCTCTGCTCTGCATTAATCGGCGGAGGAATATCGGTCTATGATGCAGCATGTATAGGTTCATGGATCAATGGAAGAGCCGCAGAATACGCGATATTCAATGACAAAGAATCGAGGAGGTCTCTCATTGCGAGCGATCTGCCCAAGCACTACGGTCAAGCATTTAAAGATCTTGAAAGATACTCTTTCTGATTGGATCCAACAGTATTAGCTTTAGTTCAAGACCATGGACCCTGTTAAAGCGCAAACATTATTTTATATATCAACGCTGACCGTCTTCGGCATTGTTTTGGGTCTGGTCCTCTTCTGGTCCATACGAACCTTTGCAACAAATAGCAAAGTCGAAAAAGAAATAGAACCTAGTCCTGGGAAAATTGATATGATCGATCTTCTCTTTGCCCTTACTATCATTTTTTTCTTTTATGGTAATACCGTAGCGCTTTTCCAAAATTCAATAAATCCAGGTAATGCATCGCCTATAGAAAAAAGCGGTATGACTCTTTCTGATGCCATTTTAAATAACATTGTCTTTTTCATTATTGGAGGGTTCGTCTTTTCATTTGCATCCTTTATCCGCGGAAGAAATCCCAATCAGGTTTTTGGACTCAATAAAATCTCATTTGTAAAGGTCCTGATTTGGGGACTTGGGGCAATGGTACCGGTATATATTCTTCTCGGCTTAGGCAGCTTCATAATACAGTTAATTATTCCCTCAAAAGAACAGGCGCCGGAAATGCAGGAGATTGTTCAAACAATGATTTCCAGTAATGATATTACGATCCGCATTACTATTTTATTTTCAGCTATAATAGTAGCGCCCATGGTCGAAGAAATCATTTTCCGTGGATACATTTATCCGATCCTGAAACGATATTCTCATCGCCTCTTTGCTGGATTCATGACCTCTCTACTCTTTGCAGTAGTGCACGGCCATGTGGAGGGACTTGTTCCTCTGTTATTTTTAGCAATAATATTAACTTTCTGTTATGAAATGACAGGTTCCATCTTAGTCCCTATCTTAATTCATGCTCTATTCAACGGGATCAATTCTTGTTTTATTTTAACTCTATCCAATGGCTAATTCTTCCAAGAAGATCAAAGAGATTGGAGAAGATCTACTTATTAAACGCATCACCAAGGATCTACCCCTTGGAAAAGATGTTGTAACCGGAGCAGGTGATGACTGTGCGGTGATAACTGGCAATGACCATCGGTCATATGTATTGCTAAAAATCGATTGTGTCATTGAAGGAATTCATTACATGAAATCAACTCCTCCATCAGCTGTCGGCTACAAGGCACTTTCACGGGCAATAAGTGACATCGCAGCTATGGGGGGAACACCCAAACATGCAATGATAAGTTTATCTCTAAGGCCCGAATGCAATGTGTCTTATGTGACCTCTCTTTACCGAGGACTATCAAAGGCATCCTCACCTTATAATATCAGCATCGTTGGTGGAGAAACGGCTAATTGCGGCAAAAATGGAACCCCTTCCGTTACCGTTTCTCTGACTGGGCAGGTAAGAAAAGACCGTTGCTGTTTCCGTTCCAAAGGTAAGTCAGGACACATCCTTTTTGTTACTGGAAAACTGGGGAAATCTTTAAATGGACATCATTTAAGATTCACTCCTCGCATCAGAGAGGCTCAATGGCTCACAAAGAAATTTAAACCAAGCGCAATGATGGATCTGAGTGACGGACTCGCATCTGATTTGCCTCGCCTAGCAAAATCAAGCAACTGCGGATACTCTATTGAGAAGGATAAAATACCAAAGGCAAGAGGGGCTAGCATTAAGGAAGCTCTTTGTGATGGGGAAGATTATGAGTTGCTATTTGCAATTCCTTCAAAGGATTGTAAGAAACTTGAAGTGGCTTGGCAGAAAAAATTCCCAAGTCTCACATTAACTCGCATAGGAAAACTCAGCCCTAAAGGAACTGCAAACCCTGACTTAAAGGGAGGCTGGAAACATTTTTAGCCAAAGAATAATGAAAGATCTAATCATTGATAATGAAGAGGCAATGGTCGGAGCGGGAAAACAGCTCGGATCCACGGCAAAGCCCGGTGACGTTTTTGCATTGATGGGTGATCTCGGTGCCGGAAAGACCCATTTTACTAAGGGCTTAGCTCACGGAGCAGGATGTGAAAGTTCAGTGACCAGTCCAACCTTCCCTCTCCTGCATGAATACCTGCAAGGCAAAGTTCCAATTTACCATTTTGATTTTTATAGAATTAATTCAGTTCATGAGTTAATTGGTATCGGGTGGGAAGATTACACCGAATCGGATGGAATCTGTATAATAGAATGGGCTGACAAGTTTCCAGAAATTATACCAAAGATCGCAATATGGCTTAAGTTCGACATCAAAGATAATGGATCAAGAATCATTCAAGAAATTAACAATCCATGAATGCTACTCTTGCCATAGATACCTCCACTAAAAAAGGAAGGGTCAGTGTTTTTACGGAAAATAATATTATCTTTAATGAAGTGTTCACTTCTGAAAGGTCCCACAACTCACAAATATTTGCGCCTCTCGAAGAAGCTCTCATTTCCTGCAACCGTGCACCTTCTCTTATCGTTGTCGGGACAGGTCCTGGATCCTACACAGGGATAAGGATTGGGATCGCAGCTGGCCTTGGCTTATCAATGGCATTGAAAGCTCCTATCATTGGGATCCCATCCATTTGTAGTGCCGAATCTACGAATCCGAACTCCCTCTACCATGTTATAGGAGATGCCCGACGCGAGTCTTGGTACATTGCCACCGTGAAAGGGCATCAGATTATTTCGGGGCCAGAACTATTAGAATCAGTCGAATCACTTAACGAAAAAATCGAAATTAAAAAAGAGCAAATCTTCTCTTTTGATGAAACCCTTTCATTTCCCGGCATCAAAAAAACAAATCCCTGCGCTCAGAAGCTAGCACGAATCGCTGCAGAACTATCAAACGAAGAAATCAAAGAACTAAGATCCGTTCCCCCAGAACCAATATATCTTAGAGCTCCATTCATCACTCAACCCAAAAAATTGGGTAAGAATGTGCCTAAATTGGATAGCTGACACTAGAGCGACTTTAATGTTTTCGTAATTCCTACAAGGTTCTATCATACCCATTAAGTTAACAGGGAAAAGGACTTGGTATTCAGCTCCCATATTTTTATTTTTTATTTCTTGGCTCTTGTCTTAGGAGCCTACTACGTCGCACCCAAAAGAGGGCGTCATCTGGTGTTAACGGCCTGCAGTTATGTTTTCTATGCATGGTGGAATCCTTGGTTCGTATTCCTGATGTTAATATCAACTGCTGTTGATTTCTTCTGCGGCAGGAAAATCCATGCAAATAAATCTTCAAAAATAATACGTAAATCTTGGGTCATTGTATCAATAATTATAAATCTGGGGATTCTTGCCTTCTTCAAATATGCAGGATTCTTTTCTCAAAATGTCTCAGTCCTAGCAAAAGCATTAGGCCTAGGAGAAGTGACGCTTCCTCCAATTTTTAACGAGATTGTCCTCCCTGTAGGAATTTCGTTTTATACATTCCAATCAATGTCCTACACGATTGATATTTATAGAGGGCATGCAAAACCAGCCAATGATTTCTTAAGCTTCGCCTGTTACGTTTCCATGTTCCCGCAACTCGTTGCGGGTCCTATTGTTCGATACGGAAGCATCGCGGAGCAGATCCGCTCAAGGGTACATTCCGTTGATAATTTTATTTATGGCTTCACAAGATTTAATTTTGGTTTTGCTAAAAAAATTCTTCTGGCCAATCCAGTTGGAGAAATAGCTGACCTATGCTTTAATGCTGGCAGTCAATCTCTTAACACTCCCATTGCATGGATAGGAGTATGCTCTTACGCATTTCAGATATATTTTGATTTCTCTGCCTACTCTGACATGGCTATTGGACTCGGGAGAATGTTCGGATTCTCGTTCAAGGAAAATTTTAACTCCCCTTATAAATCTGAGTCGATCACCGAATTCTGGAAACGTTGGCACATTTCATTATCCGGTTTTCTCCGTGACTATCTATACATACCGCTAGGTGGGAATCGGAAAGGGACTAAAAGAACATACTGTAACCTGTTAATCGTGATGCTTATCGGAGGTCTTTGGCACGGTGCTCAGTGGACATTCATCGCGTGGGGTGGTATTCACGGAATTTTTCTCGTCATTGAAAGATTAACAGGTCCATCAAAGTATCTGAATAACTGTCCAAGGATTTTAAAAATAGGATTCACTTTTACTGTAATATTATTTTCCTGGGTATTCTTTCGTGCCGAGAACTTCGAAAGAGCATTCTTTTATCTAAAAGCGATGATCGGGTTAAGCGATGCGACTCCCGCAGCAATAATTTTAATGAGCCAAGTAATGCGGCCTATAGTCCTGCTCATAATTCCAATCTCATTCGTCTGTACATTTATTTTACCTAATACTGGACAAATCCTTCAAAGATTAACCATTAAAAAAGTCATTACCGGACTCTTTCTACTAATCCTATCTCTATCAATGATGTTCACTCAGGAATTTAATCCTTTTCTATATTTTCAGTTCTAGAGAATCACATGCAAAACCCTTATAAAGAAATTAGTGCAGATGTTAAAGTTCATGTGAACCGAAGAGCGGCGGCGATTAGCATCTTTATCTTTTTGTGCATCATTACATTGCCTTCTCTTTATCAGAATATCTTTGCACTTAACAAATCATTGAGCAGTAATGATAACAGTGCCTGGATACCTATAATCGAAATCTTCAAGAAAGACTCAGGAAATACAATCGGAGAACATCTACAAGAATATGAAAATAATTTAGAGTCTGCAGAGTTCACTGAACCTCCTCGCCGTTTAGTACAAACAATATTGTCGAACGGCCCACTACGTGAAGGGAACGGTAAAACAAGGATCGGAAAAGATGGTTGGCTCTACTTACAAACTGCATTGGATTCACTGACCGGTTACGGCCCAATAGAAAGTGAACCCACCTCCGTATCTAAAGACCCTAGACACGTCCATTGGCAATCCCCGTTAATCACTATCGAACGATTCGCAGAACAACTGAATAAGTTTGGAGTTGAACTCGTCATCGTCAGCATTCCAGTAAAACCAATGATTTACCCAGAACATCTTGGCCAATCGGCAAAAGATCCCGTCATTCATCCTGATTCTAAAACTTTTTACTCATTACTAAAGTCATTACCAAACGTTGATGTGCTAGACCTCACCTTGCCCCTATTGAAACTCAAATCTAAATCAAAAGTATTCCTTAAACAAGACACTCATTGGACTCCGGAAGGGATGGAAGAGTCTGCAAAAATTATTGCTCACTATGTCAAATCTAAGAACTGGAATTATGGAAAACGGGTTCTAAAAACTGGTCATAATGAAAATCGTAGATCATTGGGTGATCTAGTAGAAAATCTCAATACTTACAGCAAAATTTTTGATATGGAAACGGTCATAGCTTCTCCAGTTAAAGGTAAAACCGTTGATCAAGAATCTCCCATTATTCTTCTGGGCGACAGTTTTACAAATATTTACTCAACAGATACAACTCTTAATTGGGGCAAACATGCTGGCCTAGCAGATCACATAGCATTGAACTTGGGAGGACCACTTGATGTTATTGCAATCAATGGTGGAGGGGCCACTGAAGCAAGAAAAAAACTCGCTGCCAGAAGAGGAAGCGCTGCATTAATGAAAAAGAAAAGAGCTGTTATTTGGGCCATCACTGCAAGAGATCTCTTCCTCTCTTCAACACAAGCCCATAAAGCACGTATTCATTGGGAAGACGTCAATTTTGATACCCGTAAACCTAAAGAGAATCTCATTTCATCAACCGCAGTCCATGCAAGAATGTTATCCAAACCTAAGTTACCTAATCCAAAATCAACCACTTATAGCTCACTGTTATATGGTGCCGATTACGAAATCCTCGAAAAAATTTCTGGTGAAATTGAAACGGATAAAAACAAAATAGCAGTGATTCATTGGGCCTACAAAAATCGCCAAATGCTCCCCAGCTCTAATTATAAAGTAGGAGAAAAAAAGCTCTTAAATCTTGTTCCTTTTGATCAAATGAAAGAATTGAGAACACTCGAACAGTATTATGATGGTGATCTTTTCGATTTTTACTGGGATTTGACTGAGGCTAGCAATGAAATGCCTAAAAAATCCATACTACATCAAGAAAATGTAACAAATAGCCACCTCATCGCTTCTGCCGGCTGTAGCTTATTTGCTTTAATTCTAGTCTTTTTAATAAAATTAATCGTAAAACATAATGAGCAATGAAGTGTTTTAGATTTGACCAACGCGCCGAAACAATGCACAATTCTCGCCCGCTCTGAAGCAGCAGATTTAAATAAAACCAGAAAAAATTCCAATGAACGCACGCATCTATAGAGAAAAAAACGCTGACATGAAAACCTTGAAAGGAAAAACCTTTGCCGTGATCGGTTTCGGTTCTCAGGGTCATGCTCACGCGCTAAACCTCAAAGAAAGTAAGGTCAATGTCATCATCGGCCTTTATAAAGGTTCAAAATCTCGTGCAGTAGCAAAAAAACTTGGATTCAAAGTCTATGATACTGCTGAAGCTGTTAAGCGAGCGGATGTTATTTTCATTGCCGCGCCCGACACAAAAATTGGAGAAATTTACAAGAAAGATATAAAGAAACATCTCACTAAAGGAAAAACTCTCGGCTTTAGTCATGGTTTTGCAATCCATTACGGCACCGTAGTGCCGCCCGAAGAGGTAAACGTGATCATGGTGGCTCCAAAGGGTCCAGGTCACATTGTCCGTCGTCAATTCACTGAAGGCAAAGGAGTTCCCGCTCTCATAGCAATACACCAGAACCCAGGAAAGGATGCTAAAAAGATTGCTCTTGCATGGGCTCATGGCGTTGGAGGAACCCGAGGAGGGGTCATAGAAACAACTTTCAAAGAAGAAACGGAAACGGATCTCTTCGGAGAACAGACCGTTCTTTGCGGTGGCGTCAGCGCTCTAGTCACTACAGGATATGAAGTTCTTGTCGAAGCCGGCTATCAACCTGAAATGGCATATTTTGAATGCCTTCATGAATTGAAACTTATTGTGGATCTAATGAATGAGTCTGGCATCGCGGGAATGAGATTTTCGA
This sequence comes from Verrucomicrobiales bacterium, assembly GCA_014239335.1. Taxonomy (GTDB): domain Bacteria; phylum Verrucomicrobiota; class Verrucomicrobiia; order Verrucomicrobiales; family DEV007; genus EC70. The sequence continues at coordinate 8,012 of JAAZZC010000073.1, read as the reverse complement.
TATCTGAAACAGCAGAATGGGGTGACGTTAGCGTCGGACCAACTATCATCGATAATGCTACCAAGAATAAAATGAAGAAAGCATTGAAAAGAATTCAGAATGGACAATTCGCTGAAGATTGGATCAAGGAAAACAAGAAAGGGCAGAAAAAATTCAATAAACTTCGTAAGGCTGGAGCAGAACATGGAATTGAAAAAGTAGGTAAGCGTCTGCGTGGACTCATGCCATGGATCAAAAAGCGTTCTACAAAAGGCGCACAAGCATCTTATTCATAGGTCAGTCAAACCTTCAACTATTCACCATAAAAAAGTCGAGGCCCTCCTCGACTTTTTTTGTGTTATATTATAATGGACTGTCCATTAGATACCTTACAAATCATCCAGATATGAGCCTCAATAGAAAAGTTATTATCATTCTCTTTTCTACTATCATTAGTGCAAATATGTTATTGGGAATTGCTCCGTTAAATACAAATTTCGGAAAATCTATCAGCAAGAGGTTAGATCCGATTCGGTGGACAATCGGTTTGAGCCAAAAGTGGGACATGTTTCATAGTATTCCAACCCATCATAGCCTGCGTGTCTATCTGACCGCTTATGACGCATCAGGAAAAGAATATCGATACGGGGCCGGACTTCCTTCTTTCAGAGAAATATCGCCTAAAAAACTGATCCGATACCACTACACTTTTTTAAGACTCTTTAATGACCCTCTTAATAAATCCTTTAAGGAATCGTATATTGAATCAATAAGCCAGACCTTACTAAAAACTGATCCAAGACTGCGGCAATTTACCATTAATTTTGATCATGGCCGAATAAATGCTCTGGAAAGCATTCGTAAGGGTGCCAACATTGCCACAACAAGAACTGAAAAGTTTGGACCCTACAAAGTTCAAGGGGAAATGAAAAGATAATGAATACATTTTCCCTCCTATGGTTAAAAAATATCGACCCGAGGCGCTACGCCATAATTCGTATAGGCTTTGCATTATTATTATTATTTCAATTTGTTCACTTATTTCCATACAGGGACACCATTCTTAGTAACGCGGGAATGAACAATCCATCAGTCGCTAAAATTGGTTTCCACGAATTAACTGGCGGCACTTCGATTTCACTCTTCAACTATTTTCAATCTTCCTCCGAAGTCACAATTATCTTAATTTTAGCAATCATTGCGTCTCTAATCTTGGCATGGGGAAAATGGGCAAGACCTACTCTATTTATCTGTTTTTTTATACAGCTATCTCTCATTCATAGAGCCCCAGCCTCAACCACAGGATGGGATTCCATCTTAACAAACCTTGGGTTCATCCTCCTCTTCAGCCCACTAGGTAAAGATTGGAACCCTTGGGATCTTTTTAGACAATGGAATAAAAAACAAATTAATCTTAAAGCACCTCAGTACGGATTAGTTTTAATTCAATTACAGGTATTTATTATTTATTGGCAAACAGTTATACAAAAATTGGGCGACCAATACTGGGCAAAGGGAGAATCCATTACCTATTTTCTACTATCTCATCATGGAAGGTTTACAGGCTCCTGGCCAGTTACCTGGCATGAATTATTTGATAAAATTAATTACCTGATTCTGCTCGTTGAATTAGCAATACCCATCTTATTATGGATACGAAATACGAGAAGATTAGGCTTGTGGATTGGAATAGGATTGCATCTGAGCATTGCCATTCTAGGAATTAATCTAGCACTCTTCAGCCTCACAATGATCGTATCTTATTTGGCTTTTACCGATCCATGGCCGACTCCTCATAAGTTAAGGGGTTCTACTGAATAAGTATCTATTAGCCTAAGCATATCCTTCTATATGCATCTTCGTAATCAGTGAAATCTTTAAAAAGAAGATCCGGATCATAATTAGCAAGCTCCTGATGCGAAATTGATCCGCTAGAAACAGCAACGGCTTGAGCACCCATTGCACGCGCACAATAAATATCTTTAGGCGTATCACCGATTACAGTTACTGGAGCTCCAGTAAGTTCAAGTTTATGGTAAGAACCTCCTCTTTTTAAAGCAATCGGACCAAGCTCATTACGGTCATGGTGGTCATCTCCATAAGCACCAAAACAAAAATGTTCATCCACTCGATATTTTTTTAGCTTCAACGCTGCACCAGCAAAGATGTTACCTGTTAAGAGACCAAGTATCAGCTTACCATTATTCGCTTCATACGAAAGCCTATCCAGCAATTCTGAGATGCCAGGCATAAGAGAACCTGTGTAACTTGGATCAGATAAGTTGTTTTTGAGGCACTGGAGATATTCTGCAAAAAATGATTCACGCTCAGTTGCTGAATCTTCAATTCCAAGCGCTGCAAAAATCTCAATTACAAGTCCAGAATCTGTGCTGCCAGCCATGTCCAAAGTTAAGGAACCTCCACATTTCTTTAATTGAGCAGGGTAATTATTCTCAATAGCACTATAAAACGCCTTCATTCCTGCACCTCCTGTACTTAACAAGGTACCATCAATATCAAAAAGAATCACCTGCGGAAGATCCGACATTATGGGCTCTTTCTTAATAGAATAAGTGCCTAGCCCCGCTTAAGTTTTGGCCGACCATCATCCTCTTCTAACATCACAATTTCATCAACAACATCTAAATGGTGATGATCTTCGTTTGGTCTTTCAAATTCTTCCTCATCATCTTCGTCACCTTCGTCATCATCAACTTCGTCAGGCAAATCACCATGATTTTTGAATTTAGGTTTTTGTAAATGTTTAGGTAGAGGAGAAAGCATCATCGTGATGTTTCTACCAGTCAGTTTCGGCTCCATATCAATGTGCGCCACGCCAGAAAGATCCTCTTTAACTTCTTTCATCAATTCAAACCCGACTTCCTTATGCGCCATCTGACGACCACGAAACATTAATTGAATTCGCACCTTGTCTTCATCCATTAGAAATGACTCAGCACGGGTGACCTTCATATTATAGTCATTTTCGCCAATGCCGGGCCTGAACTTAACTTCTTTAAGACGGTGCGTCTTTTTGGGTTGTTCTTTTTTAAGCTTCTTCTGGTCGTACTTGTACTTACCGTAGTCAACAATCTTGCACACAGGTGGGCGGGCATTAGAGGAAACCTCTACAAGGTCAAGCCCCACACTCTTTGCCTTTCTTACAGCTTCATGGGTATCCATGACACCTAGCTGCTTCTCTCCATAAATAACTCGAACTTTTGGAACCCTAATACGATCATTGATCCTATCTCTGGGAGCCCATTTCCTGAAGTTTTTCTTTTTTGGCCTAGCGATAACTGTTCCTTCTTTTTAAATGTTAGCGAAACATATTATATGTATGTCTCTTGGGATCTACCCACGTACGAAAAATTAAATAATAGCATTAAATAAATAATCAATATCATATATCACAGTGAACGTGAACTGATTTCCTCCTTGAACTGAGATATGAACTCTTCGGGGCACAAGGCACCGAGATCTCCGCGCTTGCGGTGACGAACTGAAATAGTGTTGGTTTCGACTTCATTAGCACCAATAATTAACATATATGGAACCTTAGCGAGCTGGGCAAGTCTAATTTTCGCTCCAATTTTCTCAGCAGAGTTGTCCATGGTCGCTCTTGCCCCGACTCTAAGCAGTTTATTTAGCTGTTCAGCCGCCTGTTCAGAGAACTTTTCCGAGATAGGTAGGACCCTAACCTGCTCAGGTGAAAGCCAAGTCGGAAATGAACCTTCAAAGTGCTCTATTAGTACCGCAACAAACCTCTCTAGTGATCCGAAAGGCGCTCGATGAATCATTACTGGGCGGTGCGGCTTATTGTCCTTACCTATATAACTAAGGTCAAATCTTTCAGGCAAATTATAGTCAACCTGGACAGTTCCTAATTGCCACTCGCGGCCAATAACATCCTTTACGACAAAATCAATTTTTGGACCATAAAATGCAGCTTCTCCTGATTCTTCAGTGAATGGAACATCCAAAGAGCTTGCGGCTTCGCGCAGAGCTGATTCAGCCCGATCCCAGTTATCCGGATCACCAACATATTTACTCGAATCTACATCTCTCAGCCCGACCCTTACACGGTAATCAACAATTCCAAGCGTGTTCAGCACTACTTTAACCAATTCAAGGCACCCCATTATCTCCTCCTGCACCTGATCATCAGTACAAAACAAATGTGCATCGTCTTGAGTAAATGATCTAACCCTAGTTAGACCCCCAAGCTCTCCTGACTTTTCCCAACGATACACCGTACCGAACTCAGCTAAACGAACAGGAAGATCTCGATAACTATGGTGCTCGCTCGAATATATTTTTATATGATGAGGACAATTCATCGGCTTCAGCAAGAATCCTTCAGCTTCACCCGACTTAAGCCGATTCGTAAGTTCGCCACAGGAACAGCCCTCGTCAGCCAATTCAGACATTGATTCTCGGCCAACGATAGGAAAAAACTGACTCTCTTCATAATAAGGAAAGTGCCCGCTTGTTTTATACAAATCCAACTTACCAATGTGCGGAGTATATACCTGGCTATAACCTTTTTTATCCAGCTCTCCAGCAATGAACTTTTGTAATTCATTGCGAATAATAGATCCTTTAGGCTTCCATAAAACGAGTCCCTGACCAACTGATTCATCAAAATGAAATAAACCTAAATCACGACCCACTTTGCGATGATCACGTTTCTTTGCTTCTTCTAACTGATTTAGATATTCATTAAGCTGAGTCTTATTCTTGAATGACGTTCCATAAATGCGCTGAAGCTGAGGATTATTCGAATCACCTTTATAAAATGCGCTTGCTACTGACATCAGCTTAAACGCTTTACAATTACCAGTACGGGGAACGTGTGGCCCAGCACAGAGATCCCAAAAATCCCCATTCTTGAAAATTGAAATTTCTTCTCCTTCAGGAATATCTTCTAATAAATCAATCTTAAAGGTCGAAGACTTGCTCCTTTCACTGAGAGCAGCTAATCGGCCACTCTGAGCCAAATTGAGAGCCTCTTCCCTTGAAACAATCATCCGTTCAAAGGTCTGGTTCTCTTTGACAATCCTAATCATTTCTTCCTCAATCTTTGCAAAATCCTCAGGAGAGATTCGATGCTCTAATTCAACATCATAATAAAAGCCATTTTCAACTGGTGGACCTGCAGCAAACTGTGCATCTGGCCATATTTTGGCGATGGCAGTTGCTAGAATATGGGCTGTAGAATGCCTGAGTCGCTCTATATCTGACATTTGTGAGCGCTCTTCGGGTGTCTTTCTATCGGTACTTTCCGCCATAATGTAAAAGGTAACCCCTTAACCAACTGACGGACATTTACAACTTGAAACCCGCCCAGATATGAGGATTGTACTGTGGCTACGGGGTGTAGCTCAGCTTGGTCAGAGCGCCTGCTTTGGGAGCAGGAAGCCGTAGGTTCGAATCCTATCACCCCGACCATTTTCCATTAATATTGAATATTTTAACTGTTTTTTGCAAAAATAGCTTAGAAAAGTTTCAATTCTAAAGTGCATAATACCGAATCGCTGTTAATAAAAGTTAAGGAGTCTTTTGATTCTGCAAAGTGGCAATTCAGAGAAGTTCCTGAAAAAAAAGTAATCGAATCTGAATTCGAGGCACATCACGCAAAAGTTCCTCTCCATATCCAAGCATTTGAGGAATTGGGAGCCATTTCAGTTGTTTCTAGCTTGTCTTTCACTGTGAATCCAGCGGCACAGGCCTCTATTCATGATGCTCTAATGCGCACAAACATCACTCTTAACATCGGAAACTTCGAAGCAAATCCAGAAAATGGTGAAGTTTATTTTCGAATCACTAATGTTTTTTCTGATGGGCAACGTGATGTTGAAATTATCACAAGTTTGGTACGCACTGCTATAGTAGAAATGGATCGTATCACTCCTTACCTTGCAGAAATCATGCGTGATCCAAATCAGTCCATTTCTGATCTTCTTGCACGAAAGGATCTTCTTCCGGAAATCAAATCTGATTTTGATTCTGGGGTAAAATAAATTCAATCTTCATTGATAAAAATATCCGCATCTAATCAACGCTTTAATTTATTTAAAGCTCTATCCAGAGACCGTCTTTTGAAAAAATAGCATATAAATTCCAACAGCTATTAGAAAAATTCCAAAAGCCACCCTTAAGTAATCAGAGGATAAGCTTTTCATAATTTCTGAGCCTAATAAGGCTGCGACTACAGCTGCGATAGCAGCGAAGCCGGCGATCCTCCAATCAACTAAACCCGCCTGTGCATAACGGAACGAAGAAACAGATGCCGTCACGATCATCACTGCAAGTGACGTTGCAATGGCCTGTTTCATTGAAAGTCCAAGGAATCCCTTAAATGCCGGAACCATAATAATGCCACCCCCAACACCCAGAAGAGAACCTAACAGAGCAGCTAAAGCTCCTATGATAATTGCTGAAAAAATTAATTGCATGGATATGTTAAATATAAAAAAATCTTATTGAGAACCTGAAAGCAAACGAATCACAAGTCTTTCGAGAACAATTCGATGATCCAGTGCGCTCGTGACCAAAGACCTATTAGCCTGCAGACAATCAGCTAAACCTTGGCGTAAATTAACTAAAGAAAAATTTCTGCTCTCTGATGAAGCAAGGAAAATAGGATAAACACTCAACCCACCATCTTTCTTCCTTGGTAAATGAGCAATTTCAGATGCGGGTAACCTAGACAACGCAGCTTCATAAGACCTATAATTACCACCACCGCTGATCCCATTATGTTTAGCTAGATCCTTAGCAATCAATAATCGTCTAATGGTCGGCACCACTGCTGCAAGAAGAATGCCTATGGCATTCTCTCCCTGATATAACAAGTGATCTATAATCCTCAAGGCTCCAGACAAATTCTTCTTTGCTATACTATTACCCAGCTCAAAAACGACTCCTGCTCTGGTAAGGGCTACCTGATTGCTAACATGTTCAACTGTAATGGTCCGGTCATCATGTGAAAGAAATAGATCAATTTTTTCTAGCTCATTCTCAATCTGAGAAAAATCAGTGCCAGCCAACATCACAAAAAGTTCCAACGCTTCATACTCAAAAAACAAACCCCTCTCCTTAGCAAGCTTCCGAACATGCCTTTTTATCTGATCCTGCCAACCATCCCTACTCATGTCAGGACGATCAAATATCTCAATTTTACCCAACTTTGAAATCTTCTTATAAAATGACCTGCGTTTATCAATTGAAGGTGCACTAAGAATAAACGTGATACCATCGGGCAAACCGCCCCCTAACACATCCGTCAATGATTCAGCAGAATCCAGAACTGATAATGCTTTACCTGTCTGTGAATCTGCAAAAATGGTAGCACCTTTGAGCCAGACTACTTTTTCTCCACCAAAGAACGGTAAGGTCTGGAGTGCTCCTATGGTTTGAGAGATAACCTTCACTGCCGCCTCTGCATTTTCAGCTACCCCATCAATGACCTCTGCTCCAAAATCAGCCTCCTCGGGAGGAACAAGTTTTCCGAAACAATTGAGGGCAGCCTCCTTGAGACGCGCCTCATCAGTGCCTACAAAAGCTAATATGTTAGTTGAAGCCTTCCCGGCAGCTTTTTTCTTTGCAACCACACTGCAATCTGGTCTGCGATTCCATTCAAGAAAAGCAAAAAGAAGAAAACAAAGCTAAAATCCTTTATACTTGATGAGTCCTCTCCTAGATGCATTATTTGAAGAGTTAAATATCAACCAGCTCTAGCCTAGATATTACAAATCTATTCCGTTGCTACAGTTCAAAAACCACTAAACATATTATGAAAAAATACAGTATTTTATTTTTAATCTTTGCCTTTGTCTGTGGAGCAATCAGCTGTGGCAAAAAAGAAGCCGACCCAACTACTCCGAACAAAGAACCTAAGGGATCATCTGAAGTGACAAAACAGCCTGAGCCTGAGCCTGAGCCTGAGCCTGAGCCTGAGCCTGAGCCTGAGCCTGAACCTGAGCCTGAGCCTGAGCCTGAGCCTGAGCCTGAGCCTGAGCCTGAGCCTG
>JAAZZC010000222.1 GCA_014239335.1 Verrucomicrobiales bacterium | reverse complement strand
TTGTGGCTCCGTTCGTGTCTGCTCCCCAGTGTGCCTGGTGCAGGAACCCGCCGTTACGGATACCATTGTGGATACCCTGGCTGGTCTGTCCGAAGAGGAACTTGTTACCGCCGATATCACTAGGCTTGATCCATGCTGCTGCGGTGTAGCTGTTTTGACCCTCAACATCACTAATGATGCCGGTAAGATCAGCGCCTGCTACGTTCAGGAAACCTCCCTGGAAGTCAGCTCCAGTCCCTGGAGTTGATCCCTTAGGTGCTCCTGATCCACCAACTGTGAGTTGATCAGCGCGTTCAATTGTTGCGTCAAGTCCAAGGGCTCCCTTGTCAGAGACAACGGCGCCTTCCTGACCCTCAAAGTCGAAATAAGCTGTGACTGCCGGTAGCGGCGGAGGCGTTGGTCTGCCAGCTGTGATGACAAGGTTGTCAATGAACAAGTCCTGGTTCGCTCCACCCACACGGGCTGAGAAGTTGAATGTGTATTCATCATAACCAGCGAAGGCTCCGGTATCAACGTCTGTGAAATCAGCGTTCGTTGTAAGTCCGGTCGTTAAGTAAGTTGCTCCTTTTGATGGATCCCAGCGGATCTCAATGCTTCCAGTCTTCCTTGAGTCGTCCTCAAGAATCACTCCGTTAGCGAAGGCGAGCTGGCCAACGTCTTCTCCGCCAGATACTCCAGAGATGTTAACTCCCTGCTCAGCGTCACCGTTACGCCATGTGTCCACCTCAAAGGAGAGGTTTTCAGCAGTCTTACCGACCATGCCTTCCTCAGCAGCACCGAGCTCACCGAGAGCCGCACTACCAAAGTTAAAGGAAAATCCGTCAGCCGGGTCATTTGCTCCGGCCGAATCAAAGAGTTCATAATCAAATGTGGCTGTGAAACCTAGCTGAGTGCCTGCAAGACCAGGAACAGAGAAGCTTGAGAAGCCGAGTCCCTGTCCGTCGATCGTCAATTGAAGGCGATTGCCCTGGATAGATGCTGCCTCTCCGGCAATCACTGATCCGTCACCAAGGTCCTTAGTCCCATCATCGAATCCATCAAAGTTCTGGGAATATACTGCGGGGCCAGTGGTGTTTATGACAATTCCTTGAAGAATTGGGTTTCCGTCAGTGGCTACTTGGTCAGCGCCACCGATATTGTTCTGCAACTTGACCGCTATGGTTCCGTCTGCAGTTGAGGTAAATTCACCGCTATAAGCAAAACTGTTCGAATTAGTCCAGGTTCCGTCTCCACCTTCGGAATTGAAATTATCGACAGCGAGCTCGTCATTAACAGCGATGTCCCATCCTCTGTTTCGGTCAGCGCCCTCATTAAATAGTAATTGAATCTTATAAGTAGTTCCTCCTGCGAGTCCCGAAACAGCGATGTCTATTGGGGCCGGTGCTGCGGACCATCGAATGTCCCTCATGATTTCACTGAGTGCTGCGGCAGAACCTTCTGTGCCACCAGTGAAAGCGGGGCCGCCTCCTCCGTTGGACCAGTTATCAATGAAATGAGTCGTTGTGGTTTTGACAGTAACGTCACCAGCGGTCACACTACCTTCATCACCGACGCCATCCCCAAGACCTGCTCGGTCAGTAAGGAATGTGACACCGTTCACGGTCGAATCGCCATTACCATAAACATCAACAGCGATGACTGTTGAGTCTGGGTCTAGGCCAAGATCATCAGGTCCAGCGAACTCAGTCACTGATCCGGTTATAACTTCAAAGGCTGAAACGTTATTAGTAGAAAACACTAACAATGTAACAACGGTCAATAGTAGGGTATAGAAGCCCTTAAGGATTTCGTTTTTCATGGAGGTTTAGATATTAGTTTTTTATATAGTGGAGTATTATTTCAGAACCTGGTCTGAAATAGTCCAAACCAGTAATTGAGGAGTTTTCGCAAAAATTTGTTACAAAGTCGAGAATAATAAACAATTTTATAAATTAATTTCTGAGCTCTTAACTGCTAAGAAATGTTAATTAACTACAGGAAAAGGAATCTCTTATTTTTCACACTATAGGTTGCGATATGCTTATGCTTGGTGTTCTTTCCCGGTTCGCTTTGTTACTTAAAAAAAACTGCTATTAGCATAATAAACGAACCATGATTAATCCAGATCGAGCCACGCTCGATTTTTTAAACAGTTTTTCTGAAGAGTCCCAAAAGACCGGTGAGCATTGGCACCGTGAAGGGTGCGTGACTCAAATCTTTGGTAATTATCTTTTGATAAGAGGAACCTTAGAAACTCCTGAAGGACTTAATATTGAGACCAGCTTAACGATGCGTGGTAATGGCTGGGAAGGGGATTCCGACAGTGAGCAAGGGCGAGACTGTCCGGGTCTTTATGCTACCATGCTTGAACGACTTGATAGGGGAAGGAACCTTCCTGAATCTCCTAATGAAATTGGTGACACTCCATTACCTATCCTACTTGAAGAAAGTCTAGGGCGTGAACTTGATGATGAAGAAGAAGGTTACTTATCCAAGCTTGAGAAGCGTTACCGTCGCTTTGCTATTGAAAAAGAAGTTTTTGATCATGATTTAATTCGTCTTGAACCTAGGTGGGAAGTGACCGGGTATGATTCTTTGGAGTTGTGGCCGAGCCCACCAAAGAACATCGCTGAGTTCTGGAACTACATCGCTTACGCATTTGAGAAAAAGGGTTTCGGTTTTCCTCCTTTCATGAAAGGCGTGACGGACTTAAGCCATACCCAGTCAAAATTAATGAGCTGGGAACATGAAAGGGAAGTCTCAGAGTGGAGTGAAAGGATAGGCCAATTCATAGATGGTCCAGGCAAGGAAGTCGATTCAAGGGATGGGGAATTCTGTCTGGAGATTACAACGAACCGGGCCAACCTTAAGTGGAGACAAGTGGGTAAAGAGGAGTATTCGACTTTGTCGACTCAGGAAATACTTCGATTAGTTGAAAAATACGATTCGGGCCTTCTCCAAATGGATAGTGAGTCTGAGTTGTTATGGGCCTCTTATCTAAATTTCAGGGGAAAAGCTGGGAATGAAGAGATTCGACTGGAATCGGAACTTGCTGGTCGATTTTTAAATGAACTTTTCAGAAGACCCTCTCTGAGCTCTAAGTTAGTCGATCTGGATGGGGAACCTATAAGAATATCTGATATTAAGTTAAGTTGGTTATGTGATATTGATTCTTCTTCAGCTACTGGGGATTGGAGACTTTACCTAATAATGGAAGATGAGGAGGTAGTCCCTCATTCCTTAAGGTTATTACCTGGTCCTGAGAATTTTTATCTTTCTGATGATGCTGTTTTTCACGGCCCGCTTAATTGGTCTAATAATACAGACGTTAGCCCTACTTACCAATTACCTCGGGAAGTTGTAGAAAGCGCAACTGGGGTTGCGTTTTTGAAACGAGCAGGTGCACGGATGCCAGCGTCTCTAGAGGAGAGGGTCGATGATGCACTAATGGAGGTCACTGTTTCGGCAAGTATAATTAATGGTTTAAGTTCTGCGGAGAGCGAACATTTAATACTGAAGTGTAATGCTCGTGATGAGAATAAAACCCGGGTAGAGGCTCTAAGTAGTGACGGATGGTCTGTGCTTGAAATGGAAGAGCCTGATAATGGAAGGATTATGCATTATGACCGTACTTCTCTTCATCGGGTAGAGCCCTTCATCGGTAATATTGCAAGCTCTTATGATGCTGTGCATGATGCTTTCAAGGCAAAGCTTTCAAAAACATTCCCAAAGAAATTTACTGAATGGGTAGAGTCTATGCCGAAAGGTATTAATCTTGAGGCGGATGAAATGGTTGGAAGTCTACTTAAGGATCCGGTTAAGGCATCTTTGCGATTTGAGGTAGTGGGGGAAGAGATTGATTGGTTTGATCTTAAGGTGGTTGTTAATGTGGATGGGGAGGACCTTTCTGAAGACGAAATTCGAGACTTAGTAGAAGCCCGTGGTGATTTCGTAAGGACAAAGGATGGGAGTTGGGTCCGAGTCGCTTTTGATTTAGGTGAAGGTCAGCGAGAGGCTGTTGAGCGTCTTGGGATTGATCCTTATGATCTTTCCGGTGATAGCCACAGGATGCATGCTTTGCAGTTAAATGATCCTGCGGTCAAAGAAGTTTTTGATGTTAAAGCTTGGGATAAAATCTGTAAGAGAGCAGAAGAGGTCAAGCTTCGTGTAAGTCCTGCTATACCATCGAATTTAAAAGCTGAACTAAGACCCTATCAGGTTGAGGGTTTTCATTTCCTTTCTTACTTGTCGACTAATAGCTTTGGAGGAATTCTTGCGGACGATATGGGGCTTGGAAAGACAGTGCAGAGTCTTTGCTGGATCCTTTGGTTGCGCGGTAGGGCAGAAGGTAAACCGTTACCCGGTTTGGTAGTATGTCCGAAGTCGGTTCTGGATGTATGGTCTGGAGAAGTGAAGAAATTCGCTCCAGACATTCGTGTTCAGGTCTTACGTACGAAAGATGAATTGGATATGGATGCTTTGAGGGAAGATGTGGATCTTCTTGTTCTTAATTATGCGCAATTGCGTGTGGGTGAAGAAAAACTAATTAAGCAAGAGTGGTTAGCTGTAATATTAGATGAAGGTCAGCAAATAAAGAATCCAGATTCAATGGCAGCAAAGACTTCAAGGAAGCTCCAGTCAGAGAATCGAATTGTTCTTACAGGAACGCCCATTGAGAACCGCTTAATGGATGTCTGGTCATTGATGGCTTTTGCTATGCCTGGGGTTCTAGGTGACAAAAAATATTTCCGTAAACGCTTTGATAGAAGAAAAGATGCTACCGCACAATCTCGTTTATCGGCGAGACTTAGACCTTTTCTTTTGCGTAGGACCAAGGGCCAAGTGGCAATGGATCTTCCTCCTCGAATTGAAGAGCAGGTATACTGTTCAATGGATGAGACTCAGGCTGAAATTTATCAAAACGAGATGAAGAAAGCCCAAGAGACAATTCTTGGGATGGGTTCCGAAAAAGAGTTGCGTAAAAATAGCCTAATGGTTTTACAAACCTTAATGAGGTTGCGGCAGATATGTTGTCACCCAGCCCTCCTTGATTCAGCGCACTCAGGAGCTGAAAGTGCAAAACTTAATGCGTTGTTTTATTTGCTGGATCAGCTCCGAGAAGAAGGACATAAGGTCCTTGTGTTCTCACAGTTTGTTAAGATGCTGGATATTATTAAGGATAGGCTAGAAGATGAGAATCGGCCTTACAGTTATTTGACCGGACAGACTCAGGAACGTGGAAAGGTCATTGAAGAATTCCAGACAACAGAGGATCCCTCAGTCTTCTTACTCTCACTCAAGGCAGGTGGAAGTGGTTTGAATCTTACTTCCGCTTCTTATGTTATTCTGTATGATCCTTGGTGGAACCCAGCAGTTGAAAATCAGGCAATCGATAGGACTCACCGGATAGGGCAAAAGAACCGAGTCATAGCTTATCGTTTATTAATGCGAAATACCATAGAAGAAAAGGTTCGTGTTTTGCAGGAACAAAAACAGAAAATGTTGGATGATGTTCTTGGAGAAGAGGCCTTTTCTCGTAGTCTAGAAATGAAGGATCTTGAGTATCTTTTTAGCCCTGACAAGGACATTGAAGAGGATGGGCAGGGTGTTGATATTATTGAAACTGAGGCATGGATTGATGAGAAATAGCTTATTTTAATTGGTGTTTTATTGTGAGTACGTAATTGTTCCATAATCTGGTGTTCATCTTCAAAGTGTTGGCACTTTAGTAATAATACTAATTTTATAGGGTTTTATGTATAAAAGTGGATTATTTTGATAGTTTATTATTTATTTCTATAGTTAGTTCTGGCTTGAAGCCTAAAAGATCAGTCATATCATTACTTTCAGGGGAATCTAAAAAATGAAAATTAACAACTTAGTCTTAATCTTTACGATCTTGTTATCGTTAGGTGGTATTGCTTCTGCAAAGGTTTTTGAAGATCAGTTCGGTCGTATAATTAACGCGGAACTTATTTCTCATACTGGGGCAGAGGGAGAAAATGTAACCATAAAAAAGAGCGATAAGAAGATTGTTGTGAAGGTCGCGCTTTTTAGTGAGAAGGATCAGAAGTTTATAAGAGGATGGATGAAAGAAACTCCTCCGACTCTCGATTATAATTTCCGAGTAGAAGTTGCAAAAAAAGAGATTGAAGCAAAGCCTTCTGCGAATCCTTTTGAGAAGTCATCGACAGGTAAGACGGCTTATCTGATGAGATTAACAAATTTAACTAGGCAAACTGTCAGTGGGTTGCGTGTTGAGTATCGGGCTTACATGAAAGATTATGGTGGTGGGCGTTCTTCTGATGAGGAAAGTAAGGATGATGATAAAGAGGGTGATAAAGAGGGTGATAAAGAGGGTGATAGAGGAGGACGTGGTGGTTTTTCAGAAGAGCAGATAGAAGAATATTTGCGTAGTAGGTTTGGCAGAGGGAGAGAAAGTAGAGGACGTTCCCGAGGGTCTTCCGCAAAGCCTAAGATAATACATGTGGAGGAATCTAAGGACATCGAGGATGCCTTAAAATACAATCAAGCAGTGACTATAGAGTCTAAGGCGATGCGACTCGATTCGGGTAAGATGAGATATTCTTCAGGTAAATGGAAAGATGAGTTGATAGGAGTGATCGTTAGAGTTTTTGAACCAGGTGGTGAAATGGTTTACGAGTATAGGGACCAATCTACAAAAGATTATATATGGGCTGAGAGTAGTGGTCCAGTTCGTGGATTTACGGATGAAGGATCAGATGATCGATTCGATGATGTAAATAAACCTATCCGTGGATTTACTGGCGAATAAGACCTAGTTATTTGAATCCAATAACTACGTTAGTGAATTCTTTGACCCGGTAACGCCCCTTCGTCCGGAGAGACTAGATAGACTTCTTTTCCTCCTGGTCCAGAAGCTATCACCATTCCTTCGCTGACTCCGAATTTCATTTTACGTGGTGCAAGGTTAGCTACCATAACAACTAACCGGCCCACCAATTCCCCAGGTTCATAAGCAGACTTGATCCCAGCAAAAACATTTCTTCTTTCATCTCCCCCAAGGCTGAGCGTTAACTGAATTAATTTCCTGGCTTCTGGAACATCTTTAGCCTCCACGATGCGTGCGACTCGAAGATCAGGTTTCATGAAATCATCGAAACTAATTTCTTCAGCTAATGGTTCTTCTTCTAGAGGTGATTCACTATCGTTCCAGTTAGTGCTTTCAACTTCAACTTGGGTGCTTTGTAGTTCTTTAGCCGCTTCTTCTTTGCTTTCTTCTGTCATGGATTCAATGTTCTTAGGGTCAACACGGTTCATCATGTGTTTGAATTTATTAATTTTAATACCTGTCAGCGGAGAGAGACTTTGATCCCAGGACTGGATAGGTTCACCGAACAGTTCTTCTGTCTTTTTTGCGAGTGATGGTAATACAGGGGCCAGATAAATTGCTAGTTGTCTAAATACGTTTAGAGCAATTGTGCAAACGTCTTGTAGTTCTTTTGATTTTTCAGGATCCTTGCGTAATTCCCATGGAGCATTCTGCTCTACGAAAGGATTTGCTTTGTCCGCAATTTCGAGAATTCGGCGCATCGCATGCGAGTAATTACCATTTTCATAATCTTTGGCAATTTCACTTCCTTCTTGAGCGGCTGATTCGAAGAGACCTCCATCATTAGGATATTTTTCAGAGAGTCCTGAATCAGATACAAACTTGGCAGTCCTACTGGCAAGGTTAATGACTTTACCAACTAAGTCCGCGTTGACCTTGGTGGAAAAATCCTCAAGGTTCAGGTCAATGTCTTCAACTTTGCTAGAGAGTCGGCTAGCATAATAGTAACGAAGAGCAGAAGGATTGAGGTGTTTTAAGTAAGTTGATGCTCGAATGAAAGTTCCTTTACTTTTTGCCATTTTTTCACCACCCACTGTAAGAAATCCATGTATATGAATTTTGGTTGGCAATGAATATGAAGAGGCTTTGAGCATTGCTGGCCAGAATAAAGTGTGAAAGTACTGGATGTCCTTGCCTATGAAATGATGTATTTCAGTTTGATCATTCTTCCACCAATCATCAATGCTCTCTTTTTCACGATTGCACCATTCTTTTGTGCTAGCGATATAGCCGACAGGAGCATCGAACCAAACGTACCAGTAATTTCCGGGGCTGTCAGGGATCTCAAATCCAAAGTATGGCGAGGGACGAGATATGTCCCAGTCTTTGAGTTTTTCATTTAGGAAATAATTCTTAAGATAATTAGAACTTTCAGGAGGCAAGGTTCCGCTTTGTGTCCATTCGTCCAAGAAGTCATGCAATTTCTCTATACAAACAAATAAGTGTTTTGCGGTGCGAGTTTCCGGGACTGTTTCTGAAAGCTTGCTTATAGGATCAATTAGATCTTTTGGGGAATAAGTTTCTCCACACTTCGAACAGTTGTCACCTGGTTGGTCTAATGTTTTGCAGAATGGGCACGTCCCACGAACCATTCTGTCCGCTAGAAACATTTCTTTATCCGTGTCATAGAGTTGTTCTATCTCTTTTTCTATGACCATGTCTGCCTCGTTCAAGGATTCCCATATTTCGTTGCAGGTTTCTTTGTTTGCTTCGCTGTTAGTGCTTCCGTAATGATCAAACTCTATGTCAAAACCAGAAAAATCTTCTTGGTGTGATTTGGACATTTCTGCAATTAGATCGTCCTCGGTCCGACCCTCACTAGCGGCCCGTATCATGATGGCAGTTCCATGTGTGTCATCTGCACACACGTAAATAGTCTTGTTCCCTTGTAACCTCTGAAATCTTACCCAAATATCAGTTTGAATATACTCGACCAAGTGGCCGAGATGAATATGGCCATTTGCGTAGGGTAGGGCAGAGGTTACTAGGATCCTGCGCATTGTAAGTAAGATTATCTATGAGTTGAAACGGATACAGTTTAGTTAATATCGAACTGAAACCCTAACTAGGATAACTGCAAATATCTTCTTCTATTTCAACTTGCCTCCAATCCCAATGATTGTTGCGTTTGATTTTGCTGCTTCCGCTTCTTTGATTTGCCCATTTTTCATATACATTTGGGACAGGGATGTCCATGCGAGTTGGTCATTTGGACTTAGATCAGTTGCCATTAAACCGGCACCAATCGCTTCTTTTAGCTTTCCCGATTTCATAAGGGCCATTCCTAATGCGTGCCAACCGTCGAAGAATTTCGGATCAACTTCTATGGATTTTTTATATTTTTCCGCAGCGGAACTTATATTACCTATGGCGATCATGCCATTCCCTTCATCATATAAATCCTGAGCCGATTCTGACATCAACTGGTATCAATGTATCAAGGGTGATTATTGCTGGGCCTGCTGTTGAGTAGCAAGAATGGTTTCAGGAGTTGGATTAGCTTTTATCCGTTCCTTCTTTAACCAAGACTGAAAAAGTAGATCAATAGTTTCTCTTCTGAGTCTTGATTTGATACTTTTTTTAATTGTTAGTTCTGCAGGATTTGGCTTAAGGCGTTTTTCTGCAAGGTAAATTAATATTCCATTTTCATCATCTGCTAGAACTTTACTGAGTTGTCCGGCAGGGGTTGCATGTTCTTCTTCAGATGCAGCCGTTCCAAAAGTCCCTAAAACAGTTTCTCTAAGAAGCCTAGTATCGATTTCTGAACTTGGAGGAGGTGACTTCATATTATAACTGTATCTATTAACTGAATAACCAAGCTTTTCAGCTGCAGTTTTGAATGTGGGGCCATCCTTTGTTGATTTGGTAAGTTCTTTTTTCGATTCCTCTAGTTTAGTTTTTATATTTTCTAAGGCTTGTTTTTCGATCAAATCATCTTTGATGATTTGATTGGCTTCATCAGCTGTCATTTGTTCAGATTGAATCACCTCGATTAAATTAATAAACCACAGTCCTTCGGTTGTATTAATTGCCACTGCTTGTTGTGCAGATTCGTTTATCCCAAATATTCCCCCGATGATTTTAGGGTTATCTTTAATTTCTTCTGGCGGGTTTTCTTGAGAGAAGGGAGTTTCAAGTTTTTCGTATAAGACTCCGGAGTTCTGACCCACTGAAGATTGTACATAGCGGATTGCTGTGGTTGCAAAATCAGCGTCTTCCGCATCTATTTCCTTTTTAAAATTTGTCAGAGTATTTGAAAACTCTTGAAGTAATTTTTGTTTTTCTTCTGTGCTAAGCACTTTGGTTTCTTTTCCAGTACTCACTTGTGCCGGGTCTTTGACCTCTTCAGGATCACTGACTACCGTGGTTTCGGGTTCGGCGAGGGGTTCTTCTGTGGTTTCCGGTTGTGTTTTACCTTCTTCTTTAGGCTCTAAGGGCTCTTCTGTTGTTTCTGGTTGTGCTTTCTCTTCTTTTTTAGGTTCTAAAGGCTCTTCTTGGCAGCCGGTATTTTCAGGTGCTGGTTCAGGTGCTGGTTCAGGTGCTGGTTCAGGTGCTGGTTCAGGTGCTGGTTCAGGTGCTGGTTCAGGTGCTGGTTCAGGTGCTGGTTCAGGTGCTGGTTCAGGTGCTGGTTCAG